>NZ_JBBIAM010000138.1:0-22929 GCF_054185185.1 Bradyrhizobium sp. UFLA05-153 | reverse complement strand
GATATCGCCGTCACTGAAGTCCGGGATGATGCCCCGACGCGGAGTCTTTCCGGCGGGATGGTCCTTGAGGATTCCTATGTTGTCAGCCTGATACTTAGCGATTATCCGGATTGCGAGCAGCGGGAACTCGGCACGCCTGCCGTCAAGAACAACATCCATGCGGGCGCAACCTACCTGTACGACATGAAGAAGAATCCGAGATTCGTGATCGACAAGCCATGCCACTCCCTCCATTTCTATCTTCCGCGCTCGGCGCTCGACGGCATCGCTGAGCAGTCCGGCGCACCGCGTGTTGGTGAACTCCCCTCTCAACTTGGCGCCGGCCATGACGACCCGGTCATCCGTCATATCGGTGGAGCGCTCCTGCAAGCGCTGCGTCAGCCGGCTGAGATCAACCGGCTCTTCATCGATTACACGATGCTCGCATTTACCGCGCACGTCGCGCAAACCTATGGGGGGCTGCGAACCATCCGCACGCTGGCCCGCGGCGGTCTCGCCCCATGGCAGGCCAAACAAGCCTGTGAAAAGCTTGACGCCGATCTCGGAGGTACTCTTTCATTACAACAGATCGCAGCCGAGTTTGGCCTGTCGGTCAGCCATTTTTCGCGCGCGTTTCGCGCCTCAACCGGCCTGCCGCCGCACCAATGGCTGCTTCGCCAGCGCGTGAAAGCGGCCCAGAAGCTGATGACCGTGCCTGACTTGCCGCTGGCCGAGATTGCGATATCAGCCGGATTCGCCAATCAGAGCCACATGACAAAGGTCTTTTCGGCCTTGGTCGGCGTGAGCCCGGCGACATGGCGTCGCGAGGTGCTCGGTGTCAGGGACAGCGTGGCACGACCGTCCGGCTAGTGGCAGGGAGGTGGCAGCGACGCGGCGGCCGAGTCAGCTCAGGGGCATCCGCGACTGAGCCGGGCAGTGCTCGCTATCAATCAATGTCCGCTTCGGTCCCGATAACGCCCGCATTTGTGCAGAAGCAGCAAATGACGCGAGGGGCCAGAGGCGGTCATGCGCTAGCCGCCGCGCGGGGGCTCATTCGGGCAACCCCGCTTTACTCAGGCCCTCAATCAACAGCTTCGCCTTTGATTGCCCGCCGGTGTGTGCAATGCAATCGGGGTTGGGGCATTCTTGACCGAGCCAGTCGGTCCTGCCTGCCAATTGATGTCCGCTTTTACCTTGAAGCGAGCTGATTATTGCACGCACGCGAAATGACGCGAAGGGCCAGATCCGGACACGTGCTTATGGGCCCTGTACCATCATGGTCGGCTTCTCCAGCAGGGAAAAGTCCGAGCCCTCGCAGCTAACATATGGGTTGGTAGGGGCAAACATGCCGAGCGGATTGTCCTTGAACAACCAGGCATGCAGATCATAATGCACAAACTCCTTCGGAATGAGCGGTTCGTGTCCCTCCATTGGGCCCATGAAGGGTTGGCCGAAGAGAGAGGGCCGCTGCTTGGCGTCTGCCGTTAAAGGCACAAGCCACTCAACAGCCACCAGCTTCAGTTCCTTGCCTACGGGCTCGTAGATCAGAACATTGGGCTTCATCGGATCAGGAGCGCCTTGTACCGTGAGATTGACAAAGTGTACGCCCATGGCGCCTTTGGGATATTCCATGTGATGAGGTATTTTCTCGCCAGAATAGTGTACACAGCCCACAGTCGACAGGTAGAGGTCACGCACGGCTACTCTATAATCCTGGTATTTTTCCAGCGACTTGCGCAACGCATCGAGCTGAGCTTTGTAGGGCTCCTCCGCTGCGACGGGCCTGAGTGCTGCACCGATAAAGATAAAGCTTAGCGCGGCGACGAAAATAGAACGCGCAAGTTTGCTCATGTTTTCCTCCCAGCGTCTCATCAAAGCGGCGTGCCGGCGGCAGAACAGAATCAATTCCTCTTTCGTCTCAGCCAAGGCTGAAACCGATCGCCGCCGATACATTATCTTTTCTGGTTCGTCCGCGTTCCAAAGATTGAGGTCGCCGACCTGTGGGGCTACTACAATCCGGAAGAATTGGCCGCGCGACACGAGAAATGCTTGTAAATCGGCGCCGAAGCATGACCCCTCCAACGTCAAGTGGATCATCGACTTATCGTACCGATCGGCATCGAGAACCCCACGCCGATTAACAGCTTTGTTATTTCTTCTGCGATTTCACATAGGCGATATAGCCGCGTACGTCGGCCGCAGGTTCCGAATAGGCCTTGCCCAGAGATTTCTCCATCGCTGCCATGTAGGTTGTGGCCCAAGAAGGCAGCGGATAATCGACCACTGCAAGAAACTCGAGGGTCGCTGCGAGTCGGATATCGGCGATCGAGGGCGCGGCGCCGCCGATGAACGGCTTTCCATCCATAAAGAACTTGTGAAACACCTCGAGCGGCTCGGCAACCGCGGCAATCGCGGCCTTCTGTGCCGCCTCCTTCGCGGACGCATCGGCGTCGCTTGCGCCCACTTCACCCGGATACTGCGGGAAGCCGAGTGCCGGATAGGTAGCTCGCGCGACCAGGGGATAGAGCGTGCCGATGAGATAAAACATGGCGCTGTCGACCATGGCGCGCTGCTCGGCGGTCTTCGAATACAATGTGGTGATCTCATGCTTGTTGCAGAGATACTGCATGATGGCGCAGCTCTCCCACATTCCGCCCTTCGGCAATTCCTTCGTCTCCAGCATCGGCGTCATGTGTGCGGGGTTTTTCTGCAGGAATTCCGGCGTACGTGTCTTGCCGTAAACATCCTCTTCCGTGAACTCCAGATCGGCTGCACGGACAAAGACGCGCACTGCCATGTTGTTTACGCTCGGCTTCAGCACGTTCAGGTTCATGGCCTCCTCCATTTGCAATCTCGGCCCTGCCGAAGACGCTCAATATGGGTTCTTTGGTGCCCTGTCGGTGGAGAGCGACGCGTTACGTCGCGCAACCAGCGCCTCGATGGCATCGGCGAGATGAACCTCGACAATGTTGCGATCTCCGCGGGAGACGCGGATCTTATGGGCCTCCATAAGCACATCCACATGCGTATAGCCGTTCGGCGGTTCAAATCGGTAACACGCAAGCTCGATCAGAAGGCCCATCGGGTCGGTGAAATAGATGGAATCCATGAAGCCCCTGTCCTTGGCGCCAGTATGTTTGATCTTGCGTTCGTCCAGGCGCTTGATCGCCTGCGAGAAGGTGGCGCGTGAGACGGCAAAGGCGATGTGATGCACGCAGCCGGGCTCCGTCGGCGTCCGGCGGGGATCGGGCTTACGATGCTCGTCGGTGAAGACCGTAATGAGCCTTCCATCGCCCGGATCAAAATAAAGATGGCTCTCGGACGCGTTGTCGAGATTGGGTTGCTCAAACACGAAGGGCATACCGAGCACGCCCTCCCAGAAATCGATCGACGTTTGGCGGTCGGCGCCCGTCAGCGTGATGTGGTGAACACCCTGGCTCTGAAGCTTTTGCATGGTGGAATGCTCCACAAGCTTGGACTCTACCATACCGGGGCGCCACCTGCACACCAAGCTCTGCAGCCAATTGATTCCAAAGAGCAGGCGATCTCCAGGGCCGGAACTCCTCAAACGGGGCTTGCGCGGCAACCGGATCTTGCGGGAGGTGGCGCTGCGTCGCCGCTCCCGGTGAAAGAGTCCGCTGCTTAGAGAATCATATCCACCTGACGCTCGATACGAAAAGAGTCACAGCCTCGTAGGATGGGTAGAGCTCTTGCGAAACCATCACCCCCTTCGCGCCACACTGCCCCAACTCGCTTTGAGTTCTCCGCCCCGTGTCGGCGCGGCGGGTGTTTGAAGATGGGTTTCGCTTCGCTCTACCCATCCTACGCGCTGCCTACGGCTCTCGAGGCGGGGCGCATCAATCACGCGGGGAGTTTGAACCCGCCATCGACGACTACAGCGCACAGATCGAACTCACACCGATTGATCCGAAGGCCCATGGCGCCCGTAGTAAGGCCCACGCGGACAAGCAGGATGAGGTCGCGACGCTCGCCGATCAGCAGAAGGCCATCGAGCTGACCAGACAGCCGGACGACGGCGGCCTCCGCGCGCCACGGTAGCGCGGATGCAGGCATGGCCCCAAGGTCCGCGTTGGGTCACGAGCGCCGTTTTGAGCCATCGGAGTGAGGTCCGGTCTACCCTCAAGTTCGGAAAGATTTCGGCGCTGCTCAAACCGTCGCGAAGGTCCACTTCCGGACTCATGCATCGCAGCAAATGCGTGCTATTCGATCAGCCTCGTCGGCGCGCAGCGCCCACGATGAGGAAATGGCTAAATCTGGATACCGGTCAGACGCCCACAGGTCTCCGATATTGACGGCGGAAGCCACTCTCCGGGTGCGTATCAATCGCAATTTGCTGCGAGCACCGCCAACGCGATTTCGCCATCAGTAATGTAGTGGTTGACCCGCTCGGAGAGGAGATTTTCGCCGGCTTTGTACACTTTCACCGTCTCGATAGATCGATTTTTCCTCAACTCGCCGATAATATAGTCGCGCTCCGCATTTGTGTCAGAATCCGTGGCGTGGGTGATCTGATACGAAAGGCGAGTGAGGGAAAGGCCCGTGTCCTTGGTGCCGGCTCCTATCCAGAGAACGCTTTCATTGTCGGGCGGGCGTTCGGTGTTTAGCCAGAAATCTGCGGTTCCCCAGGTAGCCCGGGCGCGCTTCTGGCTCAAAGCCCAGAACCGTATGTGATGGCGCTTCCGGGGGCTGTTGTCGATTGCCTTCTGAAGGCCGATGTCCTGGCCACGCCCGAAAAGATAGAGTGTGCTGAATGGGGCGGTGGCATATGGAGCGTTCAGCGCGAAGGCTCGGACCATTCCCCATGAGCTGGCCAGACTGAGCCGATCTGCCTCCGACCAGCCGAGCGCCGCAAAGGCCTCGCGAAGCTGCTGGAGGGTACCGACGAGCACGACATTCACGGGGTCTCCAGGCAATCCGTCACCCGTGATTGTGTAACTCGGTACACGCTTGCTTTGGAGAATCTTCAGCCCTATCCGAATGGCCCTCGGCAGAACAATGTACGCGGCAATGCCGTAGGTGGCACCGACGGCCAGAATCCAGGGTAGTCTGCGGTCCACGGTTTCAAAGACAACAAAGACAATCAACCAAATGCAGAAGATTCCCAATCCGAAGATCAGCAAACGTTGCACAAAACGTTTGAGTAATCTCATGATCTTGCACGGCTTGGTTCGAATTCCGATCGAATCAGCAACTTCTCGACGTCGGCTTGATTAGGTAGAAGATTAAATCCGTATTGTCGTTTGAGCAAATTATTCGCTCCGTTCTACTTCGTTGGTCAGAGCCGCCCTACAGGCGGCATGCAGGTGCATCAGCGAAGGACGATATCAGGGCCACGGACAATGTCTCGTTCGGGTCGTTCGCGACTGAGCCGGGCAGTGCTCGCTACCAATCGATCTCCGCTTCGGTCCCATAGCGCGCGCATTTGTGCAGACGCAGCAAATGACGCGAGGGGCCATTAGGCGACATCCACTTCGGGTAAGCGTCCTATTGGGCACCCAAAGTCGGGAGCGACACTCGCGAAACCGGCGGCGGGCTCCACTTGCCTGTGAGGGCCTCTGATCTTGGAGCGTAGAGACGCATCAGCAAATTGAATGCGCCCTTTGGGGCGGGAAGCCAGTTGGCCTCGTTGCCTGCACCGGGACCTTCATTCTGGAAGTAAAGGTCCAGTGATCCATCCGCGTTATACTTGAAGGGCATCCAACTGCTGACCGCAAACCGATTGATTGGGTTCGCAACCTGGAAGCCTTGGGCGTCATAGAGCGTGACGGACCAGAAGGCGTCCGCTGGCGGCGTCTCACCTTTGTCGAAGTGCAGCGTGTAATTGTTCGCTCCGTCGAGAGGCTTTCCGGTTTCGTCCGCTAGATTGATAGGGTAGACGGCATCCTCTGGAAGGTTAGCGCCTAAGCCAAGTTGAGCAACAATGGCGCGCTTCAAGTAGTAGTTGCCATATACACCCATCGTGTCGGTGTTCAACGACCAACCGTTCGCCACGCGCGCCAGCGTCGGTATCTTCCACCTCATTAATTGCTGCGCTTCACCGGGAGCGCCCTCCAACGCTTTGCGAACGGCGGGTGCCGTCTTGTCCAGATCAAAGCTCTTTCCTACCTCGAAACCGATCCGCTGCAATTGCGCAATGACCGGCTGGTCGGTGATATGCGGTGGATTGACCTTGAGAAGCTCCGCCGCATAGGCAAAGAACTTCGCGGCGGGCATCGTGTCGATCTGAACTTTTGGCGGCGTTTTCATATCGACGCTTGGATCAATCTTTACTTCGACCGGCTTTGCCGTTTTTCCCCATTCAGCCAGCGGCGTGACCTTGTATCCGGCTTGTATCTTGTGAACTGCATCATAATCCGCTGGGCCGTCTGTCCTAGTTCGCCCAATGATCCAAACAAAGGGCGTCGGCGCGCTAATCCGCGTCATGTCCGCTGGGACCGTCCCGCTCCAGCCGGGGGGTGTGATGAGGAAGTTGCCTGCCTGTGTGCCGGTCGTGCGCCAGCCAGGCGAGGCAAATACATCGGTCCACATATCGAGCATTGGCAACAAGTAATATCGGCCATCAGTATTCGGCGCGGAAACGATCATCGGCTCCTTGGTCATGTCAAGCCACGCAATGGAGTAGAGAGTGTCAAAATTCACTCGCACTACTGTTCTGTAATCTGCGGGTGGATATTCGCTCACATTCGTGAAGGCATTCATCGGGCCTTTGCCTACTTCTTTGCCCGGCTCAATGTTGGTGGATTGCCTTCGCGTCAAATCCATCGTGATCAGTGGATAGAAGTACAGATAAGCATCGACGCCGATGGCGTGCGCTTCTTTTTCCGTTACGGGCGGTGTCTCGGCAAGCGCCGAAACTGTCAGCAACGAGAGAACGGTAGCTAGTGCCACAACGGGCAATCTATTTCTGATCATCTTCTTCTCCCTTTCCACGTGTCACAGGGAGAGACAGGTCGTCGCGACGGCAGATTGATCTAGATCAACCTATGTCCGCTCGGGGTCAAAATGCGAAGAACTGAACGAGAGCAAATCTCGTCCGCTGTGCCTCGCTAAGCGGACCTCGACGAGGCATATGCCACTTCGCTCATCTGCGGATTCGGACATTGTCCTAGCTCGCTTGGTGCTAGGATCAACCGTAGAATCCGGAAAATACCTTTTTGCCTTGAGTGCATCAGCGAGGGGAGGTTCCGATGGTGCTTACCCTGACCGAAGCAGCAATCGCCAGGGTTCTGAAATACGAACAACTCATACCCGCAATGGAAGAGGCGCTGTCGGCCTTTTCAGGCGGGCGCGTCATTCAGCCAGTGCGCAACATGCTCACAATCGAGGAAGGGAAGCGCTTCCTGGGCATCATGCCCGCTGCGGCGGAGCATGGGATCGGCGCCAAGTTAGTCTGCTTCTTTCCGAAGAACGCTGGTACGAACGTGCCGACACATCTAGCCGTGATCATGCTGTTTGAGCCGGAAACAGGGAAGCCACTGGCGTTTTTGGATGGGCGGCTCATTACCGAAATGCGAACAGCAGCCGTCTCGGCAGCGGTGACAAAATATCTCGCTCCCGATGGCAGTAAGGTTCTAACGCTGCTCGGAAGTGGAGTGCAGGCGCACGCGCATCTGCAGGCTCTACGGCACATAGGTAATTTTGAAGAAGTGAGAGTGTGGAGCCGGACGATGGATCATGCGCGGCGCTTTGCCGAACTGCATGATGCAACAGCGATGGACCTCGAACCGGCTGTGCGAGGTGCAGATGTCCTGGTGACCGCAACAAACGCTGTAGAACCCTTCTTGAAGGGCGAGTGGCTGAAGCAAGGTGCACACGTGAACGCGGTCGGCTCTCCGAGGCCGACCTGGCGAGAACTCGACGATGCAGCTATGCATAATACGCTGGTTGTGGACTCCCGCGAAGCCGTGCTCAAGGAATCCGGCGACGTAATTTTGTCCAAAGCTGCTATCTCTGCAGAGGCAGGGGAGCTCTTTGCCGGTTCGAAGAAATTGCAGCGGTCAGAGACAACCATCTTCAAGTCGGTGGGACTCGCCGTCGAGGATATCGCTACTGCGCGGCTCGTCTATGATGCGATTGAGGGTAGATCAGCGCGGGAGGATGTGACTGAGAGCCCCTGGTAGAAGCACGGCCCCTTGCAGGAGAACAGTCCGCCGGTTGCCGCCCGGCCGCCTTACGGCCCGACGGCGACCGTGCGTGGCTAGAGCGAACCGGCCTGGTTCCATCCGGGCAGTGATCCCGACGGAGACCGAATGACTGTGCGGCGCACCAGCGGCGAACAGGCTCGTCTCGAACCTTCGTCGGATAGATTTGTGCTTGTCCCGCGAGCGCCGATATCGATAGATTGTATGTGTTAGACGCGTTGATTTTTGACCATTTCTTTCAGCATGTGATCAGGGGCTCCGGTCATGTTCGAAAGTCATTTGAATCACCTGTCGCCGCCAGGCATCCGCAAACTCCTCGCAATCGGCGCTCTGCTGGCATCGACCGGCCCGGTATTCGCTCTCACACAGGAAGCGGCGGTCGAGAACTGCCGGATGACGGTCGGCAAGCCCATCGTGCAGGCCTGCATGCAGGCCCAGGGAGGTCGCAAGGCCGGTGCGGATATTGAAGCCTGTCGCGCCAAGGCCAGGCCGCAGGTTCATGCTTGCGTGCTCGCCGCCCTCAACGCAGCGAATGGCCGCGCCAATGTCGCGGTCGCGGCGCCAAAGGAAGAGGCGCCCAAGCTGGCGCCCGGGACGGCACTGCCCAAAGGCTTTGTGGCGCCGCCTCGGACGATCGCCGACATCACTGCAATCCTCGATAGCGAAAAGCCGGACGAGAAGTTGATCGCCGAGTTGAAGGCGGACGCTGATGCCGCGCCGACAGGGAAGGAATCCCGCGAGGATCTCGCGCAATTCTACTTCGATCGCGCCAATGCCCGCTCCCAGCTCGGGCGTCTCGCCGAATCCACCGCCGACGCCAACAAGGCCGTGGAAGTGGGCCGCGGGGCGGTCAGCCCGAACATGATGGGGCGATTGTTGCAGTTGCAGTCGGTGCAATACGCCCTCGCAGGCGATCCCAAGCGCGCGCTGGAGATCATGCAAAGGCTCTTGCGCGAGACGCTCAATGTGCCGGGCGCGAAAGGATATCAGTTCAACGCAAACCGCACGGTTGCGTCCATTCTCATCCAGATGGGTGATGTTGCGCAGGCCGAAGCCTATTTGCGTCGCAGCCTGACTGGGATCCAGGAAGCGCGTACCAGTGGGCTTCCTGGCTGGCGAGCGTCCTATGCAAAGTTCGGCCAGACCTGGGAGGGTGAAATCGAGATTACCCGCGGGATAATATTCGAGGCACGGGGGCAGTTTGCCGAAGCCGAGGCCGCTTATCGCGCGGCGGAGGTGCGCAAGAGAGCCGGTAACAAGGCAGTGTTGGAATCGGAAAACCCGCCTGCAGAGACGCTCCTGCTGCAGGTTGTCGACAGCATGGTGCTCAATCAGGCGCGCATGAAGGCGAGGCAGGGCAGACTGGCTGAAGCCGAGGTCGACACGCGCCGGGCCCTTCTGGCACGGCTGAAGGACACCGGCAAATACAATCCGGTCACGCCGCGCTTCGTGATGGGCCTCGCCGGCATTCTGGTCGAGGAAGGCCGCTATGAGGAGGCCGAGCAAATCGGCCGCGTCGCGCTCGAGATCAACAAGACTGTCGGCGTGCCCGAGGAGTCGCAAGCCACCGTGCAGTTGCTCTCGCAGCTTGCCGGCATGCTGACGCTGCGGCGGAAGACGCCTGAGGCGAACGAGATGTATGCGAGGATCGACAAGGCGGTCGCCAACTGGGATCCGCAGCGGCGCCAGGTGTTCGAGCTCAATCCGTCGCGGATCCTGTCGCTCTATGCCTCCGGCCAGATCGATGCCGGCATCGCCGCGGCCGAGCAGTTGGTGAAGAAACAGGTCGGCCGGGTCGGCGAGAACCATTTCGACGCTGCCTCGGCGCGGGGAACGCTGGCGATCGGGCTGATGAGGGCGCACCGCGATGCCGAGGCGATCCGCGAGTTCAAGGCCGCGATCCCGATCATGATGGCGAATGCGCGGGAGAACGCCGACGACGAGAACACGACGGTAGTTGCCGCGCGCACCCAGCGGCTGCAAGGGACCGTCGAAAATTATTTCCTCCTGCTCGCACGCGCCGAGGGAACCAGCAACGAGGTCGGCGAGGAGACCTTCAGCCTTGCCGACGCCATCCGCGGCCGGTCTGTCCAGCAGGCGCTGGCAGCTTCCAGTGCGCGCGCGGCGGCGAAGGACCCGGCGCTGGCCGATCTCGTGCGCAAGGAGCAGGACCTGACCAAGCAGGTCAATGCCCAGCTCGGCACGCTCAACAACGTGCTCGCCATTCCCTCGGCCGATCGCGACGAGAAGGGCGTTCAGCAGATCCAGGCCTCGATCGCGGCGTTGCGCGGCGAGCGCGACAAGGCGCGGCAGGAGATCAAGCAGAAGTTTCCGTCTTACGCCGATCTGGTATCGCCCAAGCCGCCGAGCGTAGCGGAAATCCGCGCGACGCTGTCCGACAACGAGGCGATGCTGTCGTTCTATTTCGGCCAGAACGGCAGCTTCGTTTGGGCCGTCCCCAAGTCGGGTCCGGTAGCCTTCGCCGCAGTCAATGCCAGGATCGGCGACATCGAGAGCAAGATCCGCAAGCTGCGCGAGGCGCTCGAGCCGCAGGCGGCGATGATCTCGGACATTCCCCCGTTCGACCTAAAGCTCGCCTACGAGCTCTACGAGCTCCTGCTGAAGCCGGTCGAAGGCGGCTGGAAGCCGGCGAAGAACCTGATCGTCGTCACCAACGGCGCGCTCGGCTTGCTGCCGCTCTCATTGCTGCCGACGGCGCCTGCGGAGGTGTCGCAGGATGATGACCCGCTGTTCGTCAGCTATCGCAACGTGCCATGGCTTGCGCGTACCCATGCGGTAACGACGGTGCCGTCGGCGGCCGCTTTGAGGACGCTGCGGCAATTACCGCCAGGCAAGCCCGGACGCAGCGAGCTGGTGGCGTTCGGCGATCCCTATTTCAACAGAGATCAGCAGGCCGAGGCGGAAGCCACCGATGCCAAGGTCCAGGTTGCGGATGCCGGCGGCAACGTGACACGCGGCATGCCCTTGAAGCGGCGTAACAGTCCGAAGCTGGAAGGCGTCGACAGCGCCGAGCTCGCGCTGCTGCCCCGGCTGCCCGACACCGCGGACGAGTTGAAGTCGATCGCGATTGCCTTGCAGGCTGACCCGTCAAAGGTCTTGTTCCTGGGCAGCAAGGCGACCGAGAGCGCGGTCAAGACCATGAACCTCTCCGGCTTCAAGATCCTCGCCTTCGCGACCCATGGCCTCGTGCCGGGCGAGCTCAACGGCCTGACCCAGCCCGCGCTCGCACTGTCGTCGCCGGCGGTGACGGGAGAGGAGGGGGATGGCCTCCTGACCATGGAGGAGATCCTAGGCCTCAAGCTCGATGCAGATTGGGTCATCCTGTCGGCATGCAACACCGGTGCTGGAGCAGGGGCCGGCGCCGAGGCGGCCTCGGGCCTTGGCCGCGCCTTCTTCTATGCCGGTACGCGTGCGCTGCTGGTCACGAACTGGTCGGTGCATTCGCAATCGGCGCGGCAGCTGGTGACGGACCTGTTCAAGCGGCAGGCGGACGATCCGAAGATCGGACGCAGCGAGGCGCTGCGCCAGGCGATGATGGCTCTCGTCGACGGCCCGGGCTATCTTAACGGCGAGGGCAAGACCGAATTCGCCTACGCGCATCCGCTGTTCTGGGCGCCGTACTCGATCATCGGCGACGGCGGGGTGCGCTAGCGGGACGTGGTGTGTGGGAAGGAAGGGTTGAGCGAGGATGATGCGGAAGACGCTGCTCGGGCTCGTCGCGGCCGGCCTCTTGAGTTCGGGGGCCGCGCGAGCGACGCAATTGATCACGGAAGACGAAGCCAGGCTGCCACCGCCGAAGGCGGCCATTGCGACCGACCGGCGCGGCATTTTGCGCGGTCCGAAGGTGGAAGTGGTCTCGCCCAGCGATGCCGTCAGCTCGCCGCTGCGGTTGCAGCTCAAGTTCGAGTCCTTCGGCGGGCGAAGATCGATCCGGACTCGGTCAAGGTGATCTTCCTGCGCTCGCCCAACGTGGACCTGACCGCGCGGGTCAAGCCGTTCATCCAGGCCGATGGCATCAACATGCAGGATGCCGAATTGCCGCCGGGCGAATATATGGTGCGGGTCGACATCAAGGACAGCGACGGCCGCCCCGGCACTGCCAGTTTCATCCTGAAAGTCGCGCCGAAATGAAGCGATGAAGTGTCCCTATTGCCAGTCGGACAATGCCGAGAGCGCGCTGGTCTGCGCGTCCTGCGCGCGCGACATTGCCATTCCCGCCACGCTGATCGCCGAGCGCGACGATCTTCTGCGCAAGCGGGACCTGCTGCGTGAGGAGTTGCGGCGCGCCCGAGCCGAGATCGAGGCGATCATGACCCGCAGGAAGTCGCGCTGACGATGGAGTGCCCGTTCTGCGCCGAAACCATCAAGGATGAGGCCATCGCGTGCAAGCACTGCTCGCGCGATCTTCGTGTCGTGCGTCCCATGCTCGCCGAGATCGACGAGATCGTCGCTGACCTCGACCGGCTCAGGCGCGATCTCGACCGGGTCGGCGCCCGGCTCGAGCGTTACAACAATCCGCTGCGGTATTTTGCGACCCACGCGGTTCTCTATGTCGCAATTCCCGCGCTGCTGCTGGTGGCCGCGCACGTCCTCGTTACCATCACCTTCAACATCTCGCCGCTGCCGCTGCGGCTGGCGTCGATCGTCATACCCCTGCTGTTCGGCCTCATCGCTTATCCGCTGCACCGGATCTCCCTGATCGGTGCGCTGGTGCTGGGCGTGCTGTGTGCGGCCCTCAGCATCCAGCTGATGCTGACGGTGACCGGCATCCACGACCGCGTCCCGATCCTTCCCGAAGTCTGGGTCGAGTGGCGCGAGGTCTTCGAATATGGCGCGAGCATCCTGCTCGCCTTCCTGTCCGGCAACATCCTCGGTGTCGTGATCTTCCAGGTGCTGCCGCGCGTGCTGACGCAAGGCGGCAAGCCCAACGCCTTCGCCTTTAGGATGGCGCGCCTTCTCGGCCAGCATGTCGGCGAGGAGCAACTGCGCCGCAGGGCGCGCCTGATCCAGGACCTCATGCAGACGGTCGGCCCGCTCGTGGGCGTCGCCGCCACGGCGGTCGGCTCGATCTATGCGGGATTGAAGGGGATCCTCGGGTAGGGGCCGGCTGCACCAATCCGTAAGAGCAAACGAGCGCAGTTCACTCGGGTAGCCCCGCCTTGCGGAGACCTTCGATCGCCAGCCTTGCGTTGGTCTGTCCACCTCGAGCCATCCACGTGGATATCGTGAAGGCGGGATCAAGCTCGAGCAGACGGCCCGCAGCCTCATGCGCTTCTGCGTCACGCCCGAGATGGGCAAAAGCAGACGCCAGACACCAGTAAGTCGCCGAAAGAGAGGGGTTGAACCGGAAAGCCTTCTTGCCCGCGGCGATGGCCTCGTCAAAGCGACGAAGCTCGATAAAGGCCATCCCCATGCCAACCGATAACCGGTCCAGCATCGGGTCGATCGGGCTCAGGCGCGTTGCATGTTCGAAGCTGCGGATCGCTTCCTCCGGAGCCCCCGCGGTGTGATAGACCCAGCCTCTGTCGAGCCATAGCCAGTATGAATTGGGGTTGAGCGCGACCGCCCGGTCGACCATCTCGATACTACGTTCGAAATCGCCGACCATGAACGCCAAGACCAACGCGGACGTTGCCAGCGTCTGCGGATCACCATCATCGATCCTTGACGCGAGGTGCACAAACCGCACTGCTTCATTCCTGTCGGATTGAGGGTCAGTCGAGAAGCCCCATAGTACCTTGACCATGTGACAGAGACCCGCCAGCGCCGCGACAAAACCGAACCCGGGATCGAGCTCGAGGGCGCGATTGGCCAGCCTGATCGCCTCGGCCACACCCTTGCGGGTCGCCAGGGAATACTGAGCCATGGCTCGGAGTTGAAGATCATAGGCGGTGAGGTTTTCCGGCCGCCGCCGAGTTGCCGCTGCAATTTCCGTTCGAAGCAATGTTGGCAGGATCGCGCAGACGACCGCGGTCGTTATCTCATCCTGAAGCACGAAAATATCGCTCAGGTCTCGCTCGAAGCTATCCGCCCAGACATGCGCGCCCGTTGCCGCGTCGATCAATTGTCCTGCTATGCGAACTTTTCCGGACGCCTTGCGCACGGAGCCCTCGAGGACATAGCGCACGCCGAGCCTGCGTCCGACTTCCTTGATGTCGATCGCCTTGCCTTTGAAGGCGAAGCTCGAATTGCGAGCGATCACGAACAGCCAATGGAACCGCGAAAGCGCTGTCGTGATTTCCTCGACCATGCCGTCCGCGAAGTATTCCTGCTCGGGATCGCCGCTCATGTTGTTGAACGGCAGTACGGCAATCGAGATCCGCTCCGGATAAGGTAGCGTCTGTTCCGGCCGATCCCAAGACCCGGCAATCACATGCGCAGGCTCTCGCTCTTCGTGCACGACCCCGACGAAGCGGACGCCCTTGCGCGGTAGCGTCCTGATGAGCCGCTGCTCCTCGCCGCTGTCACCGATCGCGCATCGGACCCCATTGATGCGGGTCGTCAGCGCCGAGTCCGAAACGACCCGCCCCTTCCAGATCGCAGCGATGAGGTCGTCCTTGCTGACCACATGTTCGCGATTGTAGATCAGGTACGCGAGAAGATCGAAGACTTGCGGCGCGACGACGACGAGATCGCCGTTACGGCGGAGCTCACGCTGATCCGTGTTGAGAGTGCAGTCCGCGAATGAATAAAACAAATGCTGCCCCTCCAGGTAAGATGGCACCATGGATCGGGTTAGAAGGTAACGGTAAGAAAAAAGAAAGCCGCTTGTAAAGTGTTCCGGAGGACATGCTGGCATCCTCCGAACACGTCGAACAAGAACAGCATCGCCGCATGCCGATCTCGCGTTGCGGGGGAGGTCATCATGAGGGGCCTGATTGCGCTGATGGGCGGTACATGGTTGCTGCAGACCATCGCATCTGCCCGACGCGCCGGCACCTCGCTTGCCGTGTTGTCGCTCTGCACGGCGTGCATCCTCGGGCCCACGAACGACGCCAAGGCCCAATGCACCGCACGCGATGTGTTGCAGAGACAGTTGACGCTCAAGACGGCTCCCGCTGTCCCGAAGCCGCAGAGCCCGGTGACGTCCGCTTCGGATGTTGCGGTGTGGAAGACGATAACAATCGGGACATTCTCGAATTCGTTCGCTCTTCTCAATGCCATGAGTGCGATCGGTTGCGGCGTCGGCGACTCGGCTGCGGCGGCTCTTGCTCGGCCGGCCTTTACCGTCAGCGGCACGAAAGTGGCGGTGGAGCTTCTGACGGTGTCGGCCGCCGAACTGGGCTTTCAGGGCGAGACGGCGTCGCTACGGAAAATCTACGCGCTCGCGCAGCAACTGGGCTTCGGCCTTGCGCCGGCTGAAATCGCGCCGCAGCTCAGGCTTCAATATTTGGACCAGCCCATCGGTGAGTTTCTCATAATAGGAATGGAGCCGATCCGGACATGGACAGGTGAAGCAGTCATCCTGACCGTGGCAAATGGCGGAGCAGGCCTCATCCTCATCGGCCAGGACGGTCGCGCCGATGCGGAAATACCCCTGACCTCCCGCTTCGTGTTCGTGCGCACCTTGCCTGTGGCGCCGGCAGGTCTTGAAATCAGCCCACGTGCTTCAGCCAGTGACGATGCGAGCCCATCCGCCGCGAAAGGGCAGAGTTGTTGCCGCTTGCCAAGCCTGAACCAACAACAAGTCGATGAAGACAAACGTTCATCGAGATTGCGTTGAGATTCGTTCCTCAAACCTCGCTCGATAAATGCCTCTTGGATCTTTCACATCACAATGGAGGTAGTCCCATGCCGATCGTGCAATTTACCCGTTTCAAGACCGACAAGCCTGAGGAAATGACCAAGATTGTTAGGCAGGCGAAGAAGATCTTCGAAAAACACGGTGCCGAATTTCTTCGGCTGTCCCGTTTCCACACGGGCCACTGGGCAGGAGAGTTGCTGGTGACGACGCGCTATTCCAGTTGGGAAGTCTACGGCAAGGTGCAGGAGGCCGTGGCAAAGGACCCGGAATTCGCGCAGGTGATGGCTGACGGACTGAAGATTTCCGAACTACAGGGCCGTAACATCGCCGTCAGCATCGATATCTAGTCGGGACGTCGCACAGCGAACCAGGTTGAACGCGGAGGCCGCTGGACATGAGCCGGCGGCCTCCGCTCCCGTGCAGCCTTGCTGGTGGTGCCGAAAGGCGCGATGATGTTGAACCCGGCGCAATCGATAGTACCGGGTGAATGTTCAACGACTGTCCTGCTTCGTCCTGCGGTTAAGTAAAGTGCTGGGAGAGGTCGATGGCGCACGTTGGCAAGCACGCGATCGTTGTGGGCGCGGGAATGGGTGGTCTTCTGGCCGCTCGCGCTTTGGCGGATCATTTCGACGAAGTTACGGTACTTGAGCGTGATGCGCTGCCGGATTCGCCTGATCCTCGCAAAGGCGCACCGCAAGGACGGCATACCCACGGATTGCTTGCCCGTGGGCGCGAGGTACTCGAGCAATCGTTTCCCGGCTTTACCGAGGGAATCATTGCGCAGGGAGCAGTACCTGCGGACATGGTCAACGATGGCCTTTGGTTCAACTACGGCGGCTATCTTCACAATACCCCCAGCAAGATGGTCGCGCTCGGGGTGAGCCGACCGACGCTGGAGAGCTTCGTACGACGGCGGCTCGTTCAACTACCCAATATTCGGTTGCGGGAGCGACGTGACGTCGTGGAGCCGTTGTTTGATCGCCAGTCAAGCCGCGTGACTGGCGTTCGCGTCCGATCAAAAGATGGTTCAGATGACAGGGAAACAATAGAAGCCGATCTCGTGGTTGATACCAGTGGTCGCGGGTCATCAAGCCCGACATGGCTTAACACGTTTGGTTTCGAAAAGCCGCCAGAGGAGCAGGTGACTGTCAATCTTGGCTATGTCACTCGCTTCTATCGTCTCAAACCCGAACATATGGAGAATTTTTTGTATGGTAGGAAGTTCGTTCTTATGGGAGCGTGCTTGCCTGATTTTCGCTTTGGTGCCCTTTTGCCACAGGAGGGCGAACGTTGGACCGTGACATTAGGCGGTTACATGGGCGATCAAGTACCAGCGGATGACGCTGGTTTCCTTGAATTTGCACGTAGCTTGCAAAAGCCGGAAATATTCAATGTGATCCAGAATGCAGAACCGCTCACTCCGCTTGCGACATACAAGTTTATTTCGAACGTACGACGGCACTACGAGAAACTGGCTCGCTTCCCAGAAGGCTATCTGGTGTATGGCGACGCCTTGTGCAGCTTCGATCCTGTCTATGGTCAGGGAATGACGGTTGCCTGTTTGGAATCGCTGGCCTTGCGCGAGTGTTTGGCAAAAGGAACACAAGGCCTTGCTCATCGATTCTTCCAGATGGCCAGTCGGTTCATTGAAGCTCCCTGGCAAATTGCCGTGGGCAGTGATTTGCAAAACCCGCGTGTTGAGGGCAAGCGGACGGCGCAGGTGCGCTTTGTCAACTGGTACATAGGGAAGTTTTACCGCGCGGCGCATCGTGACGCGGCGCTGGCGACCAAGTTCTTGGAAGTGGCCAACCTTGCGCAACAGCCGACCGCGTTGCTGAGCCCGGCGAACGCGCTGAAAGTGTGGAATGGAAGTCGCGACATGCAGCACCGCGACGTTGGTCGGGGGCACCAGGCCGCTTAGCCCCGACCGGCTTCAGTCAAATAACAGCAATGATCCCGTCGAGGAGAGGTGCCGATGCGGCGCGCATCAGGGCACAATAGTGGAGGTCGTTGGAGGTTGCCGACGGGGGCAGAAATAACGTCGCGGCATCGACAGGTCCGTCATGCTCCTTCGAGGTCGGCGAGGATGGCGTCGATGAACGGCTCTTTGGCGGCGAGATATTCTTGAATGCCCCCAGTATTCTCTCGCTCCAATCGAAATTTCAGTTCTTGGTATCTCATGCGGTCTGCTGCGTGCCGTCGCAGGTGGTCTCGAAACCTCAGCATTCTGACGATCTGCGGATGACCTTCATGGTATGAAGTTTGTGCGTACGAACTCTACCGACGTCGCGTTTGAAGAAACTGTGGCGGGAGGACAAATCGCCTCCACGGCAGTAACCAAGTTCTTCCAAGGATTGTTTCCATTGCTCCACCGAGCCGGTGAGATTGACGACCGCAAGTATGTCAATTTCATCTTTCGCGGCTAACTCGGGTACGGCTGTGCTCCCGACATGATGAATCTCCAGTAAGACGGGTCCTAAAACAGGTCGCAGGCGTGTCGCTTCGCTCGCATATTGTTGTGGCCACCTCGGATCATAAGTTCGTATCCGATTAGTGAGCGGCATGAATAAACGTTAGCCGGAGGGAGCGATCACGAAAGCCATCGAGAGCACATCTTCATAGTGCCCTTCAATCTGAACGGCTTTCCGATGTAGGCCGTCGGTTTCAAATCTAGCTTTCACGACACCACAGATCGCATGTGTGCTACAAACGGTAGCATTTAACTTGCTCGCGCGGCAAGTTTGGTTCGAGCTCATTTGGTTAGCTTCTGAGGCCTGCTATGGCCAAGAACGACAAAACTCAAAGTGAGCATAACCGGCCAGCCATCCGGCCCTCGGCTACTTTGCATGGGGTTGTTTTCCAGAATTTGGTCAGCGCGTGAAACGGCCGCTCAGCGCCGGCCGCGGGGGGCCTCGGCCTTGGCGGGGGCGTCGGTCTGCGGCGCGCAGGAGGCGGCGGCCAGCGAAGTTTGCGCCTGCGGCATCAGGCCGGGCTCGGCGGCGAGCGCCTTCATGACGATCAGACCGGTCGCGCTCGGGGAATCGATGATGAGGCGGTCGGCCGCGGTGACCTCCTCGTCCTCGGGCAGCGCGTTGTGCTGGGCTTCCGTCATCAAATCGAGCTCGATGACCTTCTTGCCGGCGGAGCGGTCGTTGATCGCGTAATAGGCGATCTCGTTGCGGGTGTAGAACGACACCGAGGTGTAGGCCTGGCTCACCGGCACCTTCAGCTTCAAAGGGCCGCCGGAGAGATCGTAGCGGCAGATCGCGAGGGCAAAGGCCGGGTCCATGAACGGCATCGGCGAGGTGTTGGGATCGGCGAGCGGAAGCTGCGTGACCGCGTTTTCCTTGGTCATCGGCGTCAGCCGCGAATAGGCGTCCTGGGTCGCGATGCGCGGCAGCGCCAGCACGCTGACGAGGTGAACGATGAGGCCGAGCAGCACGCCGGCCAATATCGTGAACGCGAGCCGGATCATGGGCAGCCCACCGTCGCGATCTGTGGCATCGGCGCGTCGCGCTGGGTGCGCGTGGCGACGCCGACGGGCGTGTCGTAGAGGCGGAGCATCAGCGCGTAACGCTCGATGCCGCCGGTCGGCAGCCAGTTGCCGGAGCGGGAGCGCGAGGCAATGCGGATCTCGAACGTGCCATCCGACTGCCGCACGATCTCCTGGCTGGTGAAGCCGTAGCGCTGCAGCGAGTTGGCGACGAGATGACCCTTGCGGTCATAGAGTGTCAGCGTCCAGAACCGCGCCGGCGGGGTCACGCCGGAGACCACGATGTCACAGCGGCCGTCGAGCGCCTTCTTCTTGTCGTCGGTGGTCGCGGTGAACGCCACGCCGTCGCCGGTGCCGATCGGCAGCTCGCCGTTGCGCACGATGGTGGCGCGCGAATAGGGGTCGACGTCGGCCGTGCCGGTGCGCGGCCGCGCGGTCCAGGCGCCGATGGTGAGCGCGCCGATATCGGTGCCGCGCGTCGTCGTCATCCAGGTCGCGCCGACGCCGACGACGGTCGCGAGCAGAAGGGCCGTCAATGTGATGATGATCAGCCGCACGGGGTCAGGTCAGTTCTTGCGCGGGCCGGACGAGGTCGCGTTCTCCTCCGCCGCATAGTTCTGCGGGAAGGCGAGCGCGCTCGACGGCGAGGCGGGCTTGGCCGGCTTCGCGGTGTCGTCGGACGTCGTCTTGGTCGCGGTCTTGGCCGCATCGTCGAGCAGCTTCTCCACCCGCACCAGAATATCTGCGCCGCGCTTGGTCAGGACCGGCGGCGGACCGGGCTTGGTCTCGAGCACTTTTGGCGCCGCACTGGCCTGCGCGTTGGCCTCCTTCGGCTGCGGCGGCAGTTTCTGGCCCATGCCGATGCCGGGAATCTCCCGGACCTCCACGCCCTGATGGGCCGCGACCATGATGTCGTGCCAGGTCTGCGCCGGCAGCGAGCCGCCGGTCATGCGGTTGGTCGGCGAGTAGTCGTCATTGCCGTACCAGACCGCGCAGGTGAAGTTGCCGGTGTAGCCGACGAACCAGGCGTCGCGATAGGCGTTGGTGGTGCCGGTCTTGCCCGCGGTCGGAATGCCGTCGAGCGCGGCGCGGCGCGCGGTGCCTTCGCTGACCACGTGGCTCATCATGCCGGCCATGTCGGCGGCGATGTTCGGCGGAATGGCCTGCCGCGGCTTCGGGCCGTCGCGGTCCCAGCGCCAGACCAGATCACCGGCGCCGGTGCGCACCTCCAGCACTGCGTGTGGCGTCACCGCCTTGCCGCGGTTGGGGAAGGTCGCGTAGGCCACTGCATGCTCGATGACGGTGACTTCGTCCGAGCCGATCGGCAGCGACGGCGTGTCGGGCAGCGGCGCCTTGATGCCGAAGCGGCGGGCGACCTCGACGATCTTGGCGCGGCCGATCTTGGCGGGGTTGGGCGCCTTCGGCTGCTCCTTGGCGCCGATCGCGATCGAGAGCTTCACCGGCACCACGTTGATGGAGCGGGTGATCGCCTGGGTCAGCGTCACCGAGCCGGAATAGGAGTGGCCATAGTTCTGCGGACACCAGTTGCCGATGCAGACCGGGCCGTCGACCACAACCGAATTCGGCGTAAAGCCGTTTAGCAGGGCCGTCGTGTAAACATATGGTTTGAAAGAGGAACCGGGCTGCCGATAGGCGTCGGTCGCGCGGTTGAACTGGCTTGCGCCATAGTCACGGCCGCCGACCATGGCGCGGATGCCGCCATCGAGGTCCGACACCACGGTCGCGGCCTGCGTCGCGTGATAGTCGCGGCCGAACTGGCGAAGCTGGTTCTCGATTGCTTCTTCCGCGGCCTTCTGCACGTTGGCGTCGATCGCGGTGCGGACCACGAAGACGCGCTCGGTGTAGGATTTCGGGAAGGTGTCGACGAGCTTGCGCATCTCGTCGAAGGCGTAGTCGAGATAGTAGTTCGGCGAGGCCTCGTCGCGGCGGTCGACAGCGAAGGCCGGGTTGCGGCGGGCGCCGAATACCTGGCCCTCGGTCATGAAGCCGGCATCGACGAGGTTGTCGAGCACCACGTTGGCGCGGGCGCGGGCCGCGGGCAGGTTGATATGGGGGGCGTATTTGGTCGGCGCCTTGAACAGGCCGGCGAGCATCGCGGCTTCCGCAAGCGTCACGTCGCGCGCCGACTTGTTGAAGTAGAAATGCGCCGCGCCGTCGACGCCAAAGGTGCCGCCGCCCATATAGGCGCGGTCCAGATACAGCTTCAAAATCTCGTTCTTGGTCAGGCGCCATTCCAGCCAGACCGCGAGGAACGCCTCGTTGATCTTGCGCTCGATGGTGCGCTCGTTGCTCAAGAACAGGTTCTTGGCGAGCTGCTGGGTGATCGAGGAGCCGCCCTGGCGGACGCCGCCGGCCTGGGCGTTGGTGACGAGCGCGCGCGCGGTGCCGGCGATGTCGATGCCGAAATGGTCGTAGAAGCGGCGGTCTTCGGTGGCGAGCGTCGCCTTGATCAGCACGTCCGGAAAGTCTTCCAGCGGGATCGAGTCGTTGTGCTTGATGCCGCGGCTGCCGATCGGGTTGCCGTAGCGGTCGAGGAAGGTCACCGCGAGGTCGGACTTCTTCAGCCAGTCCTCATCCGCCGTCTCGCGGAAGGCGGGGATGGCAAGGGTGAGCAGCAGCACGAGCCCGCCGAGGCCGAGGGTGGCGGCCTCCGACAGCGGCTCGATGAACACCCAGCGCTTCCACCGCCCGACATAGAAGCGGTCCATGAAGGTCGAGTAGCGTTCATAGAGCTCGCGGATGCCCTTGGCCGAGGAGAACAGCGAGGAATCGATGCGCGCGTCGAGATCCAGGAAGAAATTCCGGGCCTTGCTCTTCCAATGCGGTGGTATGATCTGGCGCACCTAGAACCCTTGAGGCTCGGTTCGAAAGCGTTCAAGCACCCGGCCGGGGCGGCATCGAGACGTCTTGCGGGACTGTTGCGGCAAACCCAAGGCGCCCAATTGCGTCCTTCGGGGGACTCGCAGGTTGTTCTAGCCGAGCGGGGGCCATAAACCAATGGTCAGCCTCGCGATTTTGAACGACAGGCCTAATTGGCCCCGCATCTTTACGGAACGTCGATGGCGCCGCTTGCAGCGCCATCGGCTCGCGCCCTAGATGGCTTGGCCGATTGTCTTATGAAATCAGTTGAAGACGCTATGACCGCAGCTCCCAAACAACCTTCTGGCCAGGAAGGATTCTTCTGGAAAACCAAGACGTTGGAGCAGATGTCGGAGGCTGAATGGGAAAGCCTATGCGACGGCTGCGGGCGCTGCTGCCTGAACAAGCTCGAGGACGAGGACACTGGGGACATCTATTTCACCCATGTCGGCTGCAAGCTGCTCGATGCCGGCACCTGCGCCTGCAAAGACTACCCGAATCGGTCCGAGAAGGTGCCGGACTGCGTGCGCCTGACGCCGGCCAATGTCCGAACCCTGAACTGGCTGCCGCCGAGCTGTGGCTACAAGCTCGTCGCCGAAGGGCGCGACCTCTATTGGTGGCACCCGCTGATCTCAGGCGATCCCAATACC
>NZ_JBBIAM010000137.1:0-23153 GCF_054185185.1 Bradyrhizobium sp. UFLA05-153 | reverse complement strand
TCATCTGAAATCCGGACACCATCATCGCCTGAGAACGCCGCGCGGATCTCGCACACCGTCTCCTGCCGATCTCGTGCTGTGTGTGCCCGGACCCGATGGAGGGACGCATAAGGCGGCAATGAGACAGCGAGCGAAGTCCAATCGTCCAGCGTAACGGAGCGCTTTTTGACAAGGAACGGGCCAACGACAAGAGCATCGAGCTCGGTCGTCAGGAATGTTGCGACGGCGTCTGCAACCGAATCCACAATCGGTTCGGCATTGTTGTTAAAGGACGTATTGAGCAGAACTGCGATACCCGTCCGCTTTTTGAACTCGTCGATAAGGTCCCAGTAGGTCGGATTTGACTTGCGCGACACTGTTTGCAACCGCGCCGTACCATCAACATGCGTAATAGCGCCGAGCAAGCCGCGCTTGGACTCCTGCACGCCAACCACGAAATTCATGAAGGGAAACTCTCCCTTCCCGGCCGGGAGGTCGAAATATTCGCGTGCATCTTCTTCCAAAACAGAGGGCGCGAACGGTCGATAGCCCTCGCGCTTCTTGACCATCGCGTTTATGCGATCCTTGTTCGCTGCAGGTCGAGGGTCGGCAAGAATGCTTCGGTTACCGAGCGCACGTGGTCCGAACTCCGACCGACCCTGCACCCAGCCGATAACAGCTCCGTTTGCTATCCAGTCGGCGGCTCTGCCCGCCACATCATCGCTGTGTTCAATCTCCAGATGTCCGGCCCATGCATTCAGCTCCTGCTCCAAGGCGCGGTCCGTTCCGAGATCGGGCCCCCAATAGACCTCCTGGAGCCGCTCTCGCGGCGCGGGCTGACCTGCCTCGCAAGACATCATGAGTGCAGCACCTAATGCGCAACCAGCGTCGTGTGCCGCGGGCTGCACAAATATTTCTTCGAACAGCTCTGAATACAGCAACTTACCGTTCATGGTGCAGTTGTGGGCCACTCCTCCAGCCAAGCACAGGCGCTTCATGCCGGTCGCTTCTCGATAATGTCGAAGCATGTGAAACACTATTCGCTCCAGCGCTTCCTGCAATGAAGCACTCACATCTCGATGCTGCTGCGTGAATGGCATTCCCTTTCGACGCACTTGGATGTTGCGGAGCAACGTCGGTCCTATGCGATCCAGGTGGACACGGTAGCCGCCATTGTTGGTGAGTTCATAGAACTGCTCGAAGAGCTTGCGATATGGGGCAGGATCTCCGTAGGGAGCAAGACCCATGACCTTGTATTCGTCGAACAAGCCATATCCGAGATACCGGATCGTCTCGAGATAAAACAATCCCAAGGAGTTGCTCTCCGGGAAGCTCTCGAGTTGCCTAACTTCGGTTCCAGACCCGATGGCCACGAGACCGGAAAGAAATTCACCACCGCCATCGATTGCAAGGACCAGACTCTCCTCAAATCCGGACATTGCAAACGCACTTACCGCGTGCGCTTGGTGGTGACTGACGAATGAGACGCGCGACGGATCAACTTCGGTACTGAACTCCTGCGCCAGCATAGCCCGCAGCAAGAGCCTGGCATCCATCGGAATAGCGTTGGACGGCTGCGAAACAAAGAGGCGCTCGAGCATGGCGTTGCAGTAAGCTTCGGTCGCATAGAACGCAATGCGATCGACTTCGCTCAGTTGAACACCCGCAACGTCGAGGCAGTACTGGATCGATTGGCTTGGAAACTTGTTAGAATGCTTGACCCGATTGAGTCGCTCTTCTTCGACGGCTGCTATCACACGACCGTCGCGTACGAGCACAGCAGCGCCATCGTGAAGAAATGTGCTTGGAAGCTCAGGTCGGCATTCAAACACCTTGTCTAATCCGCCGCTCACTCCGAGACACAGCATCTTACTCTCCGTTTATTGTGAGAATACTCGATTTGGATTACCCGCCTCACGGTCGCTCGTCGCTGTATGCAGAAGCACAACGTCATCAGCCCAAGTGACCTTTGCGATGTTCACGTAGCTCCACACCATGGCGCGCGGCTTCGTCAACTTTACCACTGCGGCCTCTCAGCGCATGAGGCGCCGCAGAAGCAGTGCAACCGACAACAAGAACGGCACGACCGCATAAATGCAGAGTGCGCCAATATGAACCCCGACGCCGCCGACCGGCCGGCCAAGCATCGCCGGGCGAATGAGTTCAATCGAATGCTTCAGAGGTAACAGGCTGGCTGCGAACTGGAAGGCGGCAGGCAACTGGTCGATCGGAAACACTGCCCCGCAGAGGAACACCATGGGTGTAAGGATGAGCGTCTGGTAAAATACGAAATAGTCGTAGCTTGGCGCTAGTGATACGACGACCATCGCCAAGCTCGCGAAGACGAACCCAGTGAGAGCGATTGCGGGCAGCGCATAGAGCATGGATGGCCATGCCGCATAACCCAGGCCCGCAGCAACGATCGTAATTCCTGTACCCGCCAGCACGGCTTTGCTGGCTGCCCATGCCACTTCACCGAGCAGAATATCGCCAAGTGTAAGCTGTGTGCACAGCATTGCCTCCCAGGTCCGTTGAGTGTGCATGCGGGCGAATGTTGCGTAAATCGTTTCGAAGCTCGCGGAAGTCATCGCGCTGGTCGCAACCATGCCCCCCACCAGAAAATCGATATAGGACGTCCCGTTGACGCGACCGACGATTAGTCCGAGCCCAAAGCCAAGACCAAGCAGATTCGTCATCGGATCGGCGAGATTGCCAAGTAGCGAGGCAAGCGCAACCTTCCTCCAGGCCAAATAGTTGCGACGCCATACCGCGACCCAGTTAAATGCGTTGGCGGGCATGGCCGCGCCATAAGTCAGTCTCATCATATCTCTATCTCGCGTCCGGTCAGCCGCAAGAACACATCTTCGAGATTCGGCGGACGCTCCAAAAGGCGTAAACCCGCAGCCCCCCGCAGCTGCTTACGGACCTGCTCCAGATCCGGTGAATAGCAAAAGATGGTCTCGCCGCTTAGCTCAATACGCTGTGCGTAAGGCCTGATCAGCTCAATCGATTCGAGCGGATTGCCGCCATAGATCTCCATGACATTGCAGCCAATCTGCTCGATGATCAGCGCCTGCGGCTCGCCTTCGGCGATCTTGCGTCCTTCTTCAAGCACGCAGAGCCTGTCGCACAGCCGCTCGGCCTCTTCCATAAAATGGGTCGTCAGCAGGATCGTCTTGCCGCGCGCAAGTAGCGAACGCAGCCGTTCCCAGATCAGGTGGCGCGCGTGTGGATCAAGACCGGTCGTTGGTTCGTCCATAACGAGTAGATGCGGGTCGTTGATCAGCGCTCGTGCCAGAACCAGCCGGCGCTTCATGCCGCCGGATAGCTCCGCAACACGCGCATCCGCCTTGCTTTCAAGGCGGGCAAATTCGAGCAGTGATGGAATGACCGCCTCTATTTCACGTGCGCTCATGCCGAAATAGCGCCCGAACACCAGCAAGTTCTCGCGTACCGTGAACTCGTTCTCAAGGTTGTCGAACTGCGGGACCACGCCCACGCCTGCGCGCGCCAAGCGTGCGGATGTCGGCACTTGCTTACCGAGCACCCTAATCTGGCCGGAGTCCGGAGGCGCCATGCCGAGTATCATACGCACGATGGTGCTTTTGCCCGCGCCATTCGGTCCAAGCAGCCCGAAGCACTCTCCCGCCGCAACAGTGAACGTCAGCCCGTTGACAACGGGTTTGCCACGATATGATTTGTTTACGGCGGCAAAGTCGATCGCTACGCCCGGCATGCGTTCATCTCAGCTTGTCAAAAGCAGTTCGGACGACGGAACCTCGGCTTCGAGCGTTTTGGTCCAGAGCAAGCCGTCGCACCAGATGTGTTCGATGCGTCCCCATTTGCAGGCAGCTGCAACGTCGGGGAAGAAGCCTCGACCATGATGGTTGGCGCTAGTATTGCAGAGCAGCGGAAGGCCCGTGAGTTTCTCATATTCAATGAGCAGTTCAGCAACCTTATGCTGGGATGTTCTGCTAATCGTCTGCAATCGTGCAGATCCGTCAAGATGCACAACGGCTGGGATTCTCTCTCGCCACTCTGGCCGCGTCTGATGATCGAAGAGCATGTAAGGGTCAGGCGACCCAGGATCGAAAATGTCCGCCGCTCGGTCCTCCAAACATATCGGCGCAACCGGACGGAAGTGTTCGCGAAATTTGATGTCGTTGAGATAGTCCTTCATTCCAGGCGATGTCGCGGCGGCAAGAATGCTTCTGCCACCCAAGGCACGCGGTCCGAGTTCGGCGCGACCAGCAAGGAACACGACGGGTTTATTACTTGCAAGGAGAGCGGCAAGCTCACTTATGCTGCAGGGCGCGGCTTCCCACTCTGCTGATGCATCGCCAGCTGCGAGGGCCGGGCCACTATAGACCGACCACTCCAGCGGCACGAAACCCTTGTCCGCGACCAACGCCGAGCAAGCGGCCCCGATAGCCGAGCCACTGTCATTCGGAAACGGCGGTACCCATACAGCATCGAACAGGCCGGTTTCACGTAACGCACTGTTCCATTTGATGTTAAGACCACAACCGCCGGCTATGCAAAGATTGCGCGGTCCGGAAACGTTCGAATGCCGCAGCAAAGCAAGGCCCATCTCCCGCACGAGCAGACGCTCAAGAAACACATGAAATGATGCAAGTATATCTTCGGGGCGCTTGGCCTCAAATCGAAGTACGCTTTCGTCGAAGAAGTCGTGCGTCGCGGCAAGTGACGCCTCGGCGTCATTTATATTCGCGCGGTAGCGCCGGGCAGGCTCTGTGTCCGCCGCAAAGTGCTTCTCGTAGATCTCCCTAAACACTGTCACAACGTCTTCATCGGGCGTCCCCAAACCGATATAGGCCATCAGTTTGCCCGCAACGCCAAGGTCCCAGTTGGTCCGGCTCGCCTGCCGGTAGGGTCCGAAGTGATGGCCCGCGACGGCATAGGCATGCCCTATCATCGGGAACAGGCATTCGAGGAAGCGGGCGCCACCGGGTTTTACATAATAGAGTCGCGGAAAGATGCAGCCGTCCCACACGAGGCAGAAAGCGGGCTCTCCTGCTTTCGCAAACGGGCTCGTGCAGTATGCAGAGGCAATATGGCCCGTGACGTGTGCATAGCTCTTATAGGAGAAGCTATTGCCGTCGAGCACAAGGCCGCTCCCCTCATGTGAAGAGAGGATTCCTTCGGGGCGTTCAACATACGGCGCACCTTTGAGAGCGAGAAGCTCCGATCCACTCAGGACCTGGAATTGTGATTCGATTTCCCCGTCCCAGCCGTCGATGACGAACTGGTCAATATCGCGGGGATGAAGGCCGTATTCCGCCAATGTGAGAACAACCGTGTCGAGATTCTCGATGGCTGAGTACCGCCGATTGTTGTCGCGTTTTTCATGCTCGATGCAAAAGACCAGACGTCCATCCTCTACAAGAGCGATGGACCCGTCGTGCGTCAACTTGATGCCACAGATGCGCATGGTGCCTCAATGCTAAGGTCGGTTTTTGAATGAAACGGAAGACCCGATCGAATTCCGAAAACAAGCGAGCAAGCAGTCTTCGTTGGCCGACTCGCCTCGACATTGCACTCGTTCAACCTCGACCAATGTTTCGTTCAACATTGCGATGATCGTCTCGGCACCTGCGGCGTGTCCCCAGCCACGGCAGGTGGCATCACGCGCTGATCCGAAAACCAGATGACCATCGGGCGCAAGCATTCGCACCAAATTGCCGATCGCCGTCCGCATCTCGGCAACATCGCGGAGGTAGTAGAGCACTTCCGCCACCACGATCAAATCGAACTGGTCTGTTCTCGAGAACCGTTGAATGTCAGAGACTATCCATGTGATGTGCGACCATCGCTTCGTCCGTTGGCTCGCCCGGCCGATCGCTCGCGGCACGACGTCGACGACAGTCAGTCGTTCGCAGTGTGGCGCCAGCTTTTCCGTGAATGCGCCGGCCGCGCACCCGACCTCGAGCGCATTTGTGATGAAGCCATTTGAAAGCGAAAGCCGGAGCATTTGCGTGTGACGCTCTCGCTCGAACGGATTGCCGTCCAGCCGCCAAGGATCATCGGCAGCCAATTCTCGCTCTAACGATTGGTAACCATCTTCCAGGTTCATGAGCTGTCCACTCCTCAGTCCGCATCACTCGCCGCTGCAAGTGCAGTCGTGTCACCGCTAGACGGACGGCGCGAACCATCCCACTTGCGAACTGGCACAGCGAGTCCCGAAGGTCGGGTGGGGTCTGGTTTGGGCTCCTGGATCGCCTTAAGCGCGTGGTCTCCGCCAGACCCGAGGGCCTTGACTGATTTGCGTGAGAGCCAATCGCTGTTGCTTAGCGTACACAACGCATATGCTTTGACCGGAAGTAGCAGAAAGATATTGATGGGCGTGTGCAGAGAAAACGCTAAAAATCGCAGCTGACGAGCGCGCAAGGCTGCTACGCCGCATCGTACCATGGTCATCGATGCGATCATCAAACATGTCCACCACGGCACTGTTGCCGTGAGTGCGAGCTGCGCGATGCCTGTTACAACCGAAAGAGCCAGAAGAAGCGGGCCGATGTTTTGCCCGATAACATCTAACGTCAGGTATCGATCGAGACCGGGCAAAAGGCGCAGCCCAAGCAGCGTGTCTCGGAAAGTGCTCCTGGCCCAGCGGAGCTGTTGGCGCAAGTACGGCCCTAACTTATCTGGAACGACAGTTGCGGCGTAGGCATCCGGAACGTACTCGGTTCGAAATCCGGCCTTCAGCATGAGAATCGTGAGATGGCGATCCTCGCCGAAGTCGCTCGGCTTTCCTCGAAAGAACTGCGCCTCGTACTGATCCAGTAGCAAATCGAGGGCGGATCGTCGGTACATGGCACATGGTCCGCAGCAGCACATGACCGCACCGAAACGAGCTTGAGCTGCGCGCTCTTCGTTGCACGCCAACCAGTACTCCATGTCGATCAGCCCGGTTAGCCAAGTGTCGCTGCGGTTGCTCGCTGTCAGCTGCCCCATGGCAGCACCGATACCAGTATCCTGCATTCTCAGTGCAAGCTTCCTGACCACATCGCTTGCAAGTATCGTGTCCGAATCGACGTTGAGCACCAAATCTCCGGATGAGCGCCGGATCGCGGCAATCTGTGCTTTACGTTTTCCAACGTTCGTCCGCAGGAGAATAAAGTTGAACCTCGGATCGTAGGCATAGGCATGGTGGACGGGTGCCACGTCCTCCCGATTTCCAGAGCCATCATCAACCACATAGACGCGCAGCTGCCCGACGTAGTCTTGGCTTGCAATGGATTCTAAGCAGGCCGACAGCGTACCCGGGTCCTCGTTGAAGCATGGTACGATCACATCCACACTCGGCATAGATTCGGGGTGGACTGCATCTGACGGCACCGAAGACACTGGTGTCGGCGAGGCATGGAACGCCTGCACGGTCTTGTAGACCGCGGAAAGCAACGCATAAGACGAGACGACGACAGTGCTGGTTGTGGCAAGCAGGTTCATGAGACGCCGATTTGTTCAGTGAAGTTGGGGAAGCGGGCAGATCGCGAAACCGCGATCACGCAGGGCTGGAATAAGTTGGGAGAGTGCCTTCAGCGTCTGGTTGCGCAGACCTGAATGAATGCCCCGCCCCAGCTCATCGGGCGGGCATCCATCGTGCAGGAGCACAATCGCACCTGGGCGGACAGATGTTAGCACTGCGCCAACGATCGCATCGACGCCAGGTTGGGACCAGTCGCGCGGGTCCACCGACCAGTGGAGGGCCGCCAGTCCGGCCTTCGCTGACTTGGCCAGCACCTCTTCGGTCCAAATGCCATACGGTGCACGCAGGTGTCGCACCGCAGCCTGAGGACACACGCCCATGATGGCCCTACTCGCCGTCAGTATTTCATACTGCACTTCGTCTGGTTCGCATTTTGACAGATCCGGATGTGTCATCGTGTGGTTTGCGACCTCATGCCCCTCCGCAACCATTCGGCGGATTAGCTTCGGCTCATTCGCAGCGTACGTGCCAAGAACGCAGAACGTCGCCGGCGCGTGGTATTCCGCCAGCACATCGAGAATGTCCGGCGTGCAAAATGGATTAGGCCCGTCGTCAAACGTCAAATAGACGTTGTGGCGGACGGTATTCCTGGCGCGTTTGCTGTGCGCTTCGAAGGAGCAACTTGCGGCTTTCACAGTTCTGGCCCATTACGCTCGATGATTGTACCGGTGGGCCACTCGCTCATCGACCGCGCTATAGGGAAAACGACGAGCAGCGCGTCATCGACGCGAGTTGGCGGCAAGTTGGTATAGATATCGGGAAGCGTGGACCGCACGCGAATGCCCGGGACGATTGTCGCCAAGCCGGGGAGGCCGAGTAGCCTAAAGATATGATTTTCGAGTTCTTGTCGAACCGTGCCGAACCCGAAGGGAACGCCAAGCTGCTTCAGCACGGGATACATCACGCGCATGGAATGAGAGATTCCGAGTCCCTCGAGATCCGGGCGTACCGCGTACAGTCCAAGTTCAGCCACCAACAGATCGATTTCGCCGACCTTGATGAACCGCCGCAGCGCGCCGATATGAGCCGCCACGCCGTGATCATCGTAGCCAATGACACGGAGCTCAGGTCTAGCGCCGGCCCAGCTTCGATTGCCTTCAAAGGGCTGTGCGTTGAACGCCCCGGTCGGACCGTAAGCTTTTCGAAAGAACTCAGAGATTGCGACGTGGTCGGCAAGTTGTAAGTCATTTTCCCAGCACGTCCTCCATTGGAGTTGAGGGCGCATGAAAGACTCTCCTGCTTCTTGCTGCGTTCCTGAGGCACGCATCAGGCGAGCAACGAACAGCGTGGCGGTGCTCGTTCGATGGTGTCGCCAGCGAATGGGTATGATGTTGACTTGTTGACGGCGTTTAAGTTCGACCGCACGGGGAGCAAGTCTTTTTGGATATTCCGGATCTCGTGGGGGCCGTAGCTAACCGTCGCCGTCGTGTCCGGGCTGGTCGCAATCGGCTGTGTTACAGGTCGTGCCCTGTCTACTATCTTGCATCCTAGTTTTCGTTCATTGCCCCCGAACGCCCATTCTCCGCGACGGCTCTGTGCAGCACTCACGCTATCGAAGGACCAGGCATTTACCCAATCATATCGAGGTAGACGCCCCCCATTGAAGGGTATGTAGAGACTATACGTTGGTTTAAACCGCGCTCCTGACGGCATTGTTGAGCGACGTGCAGTTGCCATGTGAGACGACGCTATTGTAGAAACTCGCTGGCACGGGCGAAGAAGCCGCAACTCCGCTGCACACGACGTCACGCTCCTCTCGCCGCACAGACAATATGCTGATCGCGCGGTTGGAAAGCGGAACACGACGATGTTAGCCGCGGCTTCATTTGCCTCGTCCAATATCTGGCACTGACCTTGATGAACGCGACGACTTTGGTGCTGCTCATTTGCTTTCTTGGAACGAGCATGAGGGCTCGCCGCGCGTGTGATCGGCGATCGCTCGCACGAGCGGTTAAGACTGGAATCGATGCCCTGTTTTCGGATGTGACAATGCCATGACGGACGTCCTGCAAAGGTGTTGCGCGCAGCCGCGGACGAAGCGCCATCACCAATGTTTGCGATCTGCGGTGCCACGCTCTGCTTCTCCGAAACGTACGCGAATGGTCAGGAACTGGAGATTTCCTAACCGGCGCTGTGCTAACTGGTAAAATCGATTGTTTGGATGATAAACATCTACACTGCGGATAGGTGACTATGCGTTTTCGAGGACTGGATCTGAATCTGCTCGTCGCGCTCGATGCTCTGATGACCGAGCGAAACCTCACGGCGGCAGCTCGCAGCATCAACTTGAGCCAGCCGGCCATGAGCGCGGCAGTTGGACGCCTGCGCGCGTATTTCAAAGACGAGCTCTTTACGATGAAGGGCCGCGAACTTATTCCAACTCCACGTGCGGAAGCTCTCGCCGCCCCAACGCGCGAGGCTCTGCTTCATATCCAATTCTCCATTACGTCCAGGGATACATTCAAGCCGAGTGACTCCGACCGGCGCTTCAGGATCTGCCTGTCGGACTTTGCTACGATCGTGTGGTTCCGAAATGTCGTGGAGCGTGTTGCGCGAGATGCGCCCGGCGTCAGATTCGAATTGATGCCTCACGCGGACCCGTTCGATCACCCTCTCCAACGCGGCGAAATCGACTTTCTTATCGTGCCCGAATTATACATGTCGGACGCGCATCCCAAAGCGACCCTTTTTGACGAGACGCTTGTGTGCGTCGGATGCCGCTCGAACAAACAGCTATCGCGGCCACTCACATTCGATAAGTACATGTCAATGGGCCATGTTGCGGTCAAGTTCGGGCGCTCTCGCGTACCCGCCATAGACGAATGGTATATGCAAGAGCACGGCCTCAAGAGACGCGTTGAGGTCGTTGTGCAGAGCTTTAGCTTGATCCCTCCCATGCTACTTGGCACCAACCGAATAGCGACGATGCCCCTCACGCTTGTGAAGTATTTCGCAAAGATGATGCCGCTGCGGATCACGACACTTCCGCTACCGCTTCCAGGCTTTACCGAGGCCGTCCAGTGGCCCTCCCTTCACAATACTGATCCAGCAAGTATCTGGATGCGCGAGGTTTTGCTGCAGGAGGCAGCCCGCTTGGTTCCTCCGCGCGCAGAAAACATGCCGAGGGCCTCTTGCAAACCACCCTTCTAGCTAGAGACACAGCTGTAGATGTTTCGGAATGACAACCGCGGTTCGTAAGCCGCTCTCACGCGCAAGAATAGTTGGTTGATGACAGTGACTCTCTTGTTAAGACAACGCGCCGTGGCTTTGCTGACGCCAGCTTGGCCATTCATTCCTATTCCCCTCAATGCACCCGGCCGCCGGTTGATCGCGTCGTGTCTTTTGGCTGACTTCGTTTGCCATTCTAGGATTGCGTCATCGCCCATTCGCAACACGCTATTGGGCGAACGATTGATCAGATCAGATGGCGAGCTTGTTGATATGCCGGTTGTTGGTTCGGTCACTTGATATCGGAGCTACTCGACAATCTCGATTGTGTTGTCACGCCAACGATTAACTACGAAGCCGGGAGACGCATTGTCGCCTTTAGCATCGAACCGAACTTGGCCAACCACGGTCTCAACGTCTTGCGAGCGAAGTGCTTTCGCCACGCGCAGAGCGTTGAAGGAGCCAGCACGCTTCACCGCTTGAGCCCACGCTTGCACGGCAGCATAGGCGTAAAGTGTGTAGCCTTCCGCAGACTGCTTTGACGCTTTCAATCTGGCTACGACGTCGACGGCCGCCGCGTTTTTGGTCGCGTCTGGCATGAATGTGAAAAGCGTGCCGTTTGCGGCATCGCTCGCAATCGCCCAGAATTCGCCGGTCATCAGCGGATCGTTAGCCATGACAGTGAGACGAGCTTGTGCGTCGGCGGCTTGCCGTACAATCAAGCCAATCTCCGCGTAGTAGCCACCACCTATATAGGCGATTTCGATTCGTTCCCTCTTCATCCTTGATACCAGCGCCGTGTAATCCTTTTCGCCGGCCATGTAGCTTTGCCGCATGATATTCTGCAGTCCCGCGTCCTGAAGACGAGACGCAACGATATCTGCTATGCCCTTGCCAGCGGTGCTCTTGTCATCGAGGATGGCGATCTTGCTCTTGGAATAGTGCCGGAGGATATAGTCGGCGGCTACCACGCCTTGCTGGTCGTCACGGCCGCAGATCCGAAAAATCGTCCTGAGACCTCGCTCGGTCAGCTGCGGATTGGTTGATCCGGGCGAAATCTGAATGATTCCCGCTTCAGCATAAACGTCGGAGGCGGGAATTGAGGAAGAGGAACAATAGTGGCCAACGACCAGCCTGACCTGGTCAGCCGCCAGCCGATTGGCTACTGCGACGGCCTGCTTCGGATCGCAGGCGTCGTCGGCAACAGTCAATTTGATCTTGAGTTCGGGAAGCAACCCGGAGGAGTTCAAGTCATCCACGGCCGTACTAGCGCCGAAACGCATCTGAGCACCAATCGCAGCATTGCTTCCCGTCATAGGTCCGGCCACTGCAACGTAAACATCGTCAGCGGACGCGACCGAGACCAACACGGAAGCCAGGACCGCTGCACCGGCAACTGAACTCATGCGAATGAATGCCATTTGAGGCCCCTGACGTTGGTTGCTTTTGCGGCAAGACTCGCTCCCGCTTTCCCACCTTGGTCGCGGCTATTGATGCTCGCATCGGAACGTCGCGCTGTCTGACCGTTCGTCCGCGCAATTCAATCGTTCTTCCTGCCACCCCTACTATCGATCCGCATCATCGGGAGCGCGTGCCCGCCGGCGCGCCTGACCGCAGCCCTCTCGCGACATTGCATCAAGGCGGGCCGGTAGTTCGTCCACGCTGACATCCGATTCCGTATTCTTGGTGATGTTGCGCAACCGATCGCGCAACTTGGTTGCGCGCGCGACCTGAATCTCCGCTCGTTCCAGTTGCTCGCTCAACAGGTCAGGAAGCGAAGTTCTTCCCTCCATCGCTTTCCGTATCTCATGAAGAGAGAACCCGAGCTCGCGAAGCGCCAGAATGTGATAAACCCTCCTGACACTTTCACAGTCGTAAATCCGGTGACCACCACCCGTGCGCTGCGAGGCGGCGAGCAATCCCGTATGCTCATAATGACGTAGCGTGCGCACCGTCACGCCGGTCGCCTCCGCAAGTTCGCCGATGCGTCGCCAACGACGCCTGAGTACTGTAGGTCTGGTCATGTTGCTCAGTTCACAAACCTACAACCTAACGTCACGTGAGGTTCAAGGGGTTTTGGCGGTCCGCAGAGCTTGTCGCCAACTTTTCGATCGCAATATCGAACTTCGCCTTCCGGGGAGCGCCTCAGCAGGCAGACAATGACATGCAAAATGCAAGCAACCACACTGCGGCGCTGACGTCGAATGACCCCGTCATGAATCTATCCAAAGAAGAATTGAACCTCTGCTCGACTAAACGGCAGACGCAATGGCCATCATCAGCTTCTTTAGGAGGATCAATTCGTCCTCACCGGCGGCTGTACGTCCAAGCACAAGCTTAGCGATCTCCGTTCGATTGATGGGAGTTCGCATACTTGCCGGTAGCGCTGCCACCGCCTCATCAAAGATCCTTCCTAAGGTGGAAAGGTCTTCCGGATCAAAGACACCACCTCGTACCTTCAACACTTGCACCGTCTCTCCTGTCAAAAATAACACCGGCGGCTCGGCTCCTTGCAAGGGCGTTTGTCTGCGTTAGGGCAGAAAGAAGACCGACCTGCGGCGCGCGACCATGCGCAGGTCGATTTGTCGCTCGATGCAACATGAATGCGCACTGGCGCGATGAAGGCATGCAAAGGCAATATCGACGGGATTTTGCGGCTCAATCTACATGGCGGAGTGGTACATCCCCTAGCGCAGTGCATCCCCATCAATCGTCCACGATATTTATGAGCGGAGATTGCGCGATCATTCATCGCGCAGCCTCGTTTTTTTTCAGCACCTCGCGGACATTTTGATTTTGCTCGCCGCGAATCGCCCTGCTCTTGATGGACGAGCCGAAGATTGAGCAGTTATCGAGCACCTGACGCGCTAAGGCATGCAATGCATTTCGGCCCTGAAACACAAGGCGGTATACAGCGGAATTTGCTCGATCTATCAATCGAGTCAGGGGACGTACTGGCCTTTCCAGCACGGCCACAACTGCGTGCCGATTGTTCGATCTGACCCGTCCATTGATTGTCTTTAGAAAGAGACGATGCGCAGAGAGACGATCCGCGGAAGTTAAGTCACCAGGCGCGCTCTGGTTTCCCGATTGCATTCAAACAGAATGCTGCTACTAGCGGACCGCCTGCAGTCTTGTTGAGCGGCTCACGGCTTCTCCGCAAACCGCAAAAGCATGAACGATATGTAAGACAACTCGTTCAGAACGGAAAACCGCTCTCAGCGAGCAAGAACAAGAACACAGTTTTTCAATCTGGCGGAGCCGTGCCGTCGCGGACCGACCGGTGCACGGGCCTGGCGCGGGCTTACGGGTCCCTCTCGAATGAATTGATTGACTAGAGTCTATTCAGTTTTGGAATTCACATGGAGCTTCGGACACTACGCACTTTCGTGGAGGTCGTACGGCAAGGCGGGTTTTCCAAGGCCGGAAAAGTCGTATTCGCGACCCAGTCGACCGTCAGCAAGGCGGTCAGGCAGCTTGAGGACGAGATTGGCGTGCCGCTGCTTGATCGGATCGGCCACCGCAGCAAGCTTACTGCGGCCGGCGAAATTGTTTACCGCCGTGCGATCAGGATATTGATGGAACGGGACGATCTGATTTCCGAGCTCGGCGATTTGCGCGGTCTAAAATGCGGCATTCTCAAGCTCGGCCTTCCACCGGTGGGTAGCGGCACGCTGTTCGCAAAGCTATTTGCGATCTACCGCGAACGCTATCCAGGCGTCGATATCCGGCTCGTGGAGTACGGAAGCGAGCGGCTCGAGGAGGTTTTGCTATCAGGCGAGATCGAGCTTGCGGCCTCGCTTCTCCCCGTATCGGAAGGCTTTGAATGGCAGGACGTCAAACGCGAGCCGCTCACTGTTTTGCTACCGGTTAACCACAAGCTTTCACGGTGCCGATCCCTCGATCTTCCGGCATTGCGAGAGTTGCCGCTCATTCTCTTCGAAACTGGATTTGCATTGAACCGCGTGATTTTGGACGCCTGTCAACGGCACGGTTTCGAGCCGCGGGTCGTCGCGCGTAGCAGCCAGATTGATTTTATCGTCGAGCTTGCTGCGACCGGCATGGGGGTCGCCTTTCTGCCACGAATGATCGCCGAGCAACGCAAGCATCTTTCGATAGCCCGGGTGCCCCTCGAAGAAGCCGATACGGACTGGCACATTGCAATGATTTGGCGCCGCGGCGCTTATCTGTCGCATGCCGCGAGGGCCTGGCTCGATCTGGTGGCTGGCACGCGCGGAGGTGATCATTCCGGCAGCGACTGAACCGCAGTCGAACAATTCATTTCCGCCATATCGCGCCGCGACGTAGATACGTCTGCGAGGCGTTCGCGCTTCGCTAAGCCCCGGACGAGACATGCGTCATGGCACAGACTGTCGCATATCAGTTCGCCAACACTCTTGCTGAGGTGGGGGTTAGGCGCATCTATGGAATCGTCGGAGATAGTCTGAATGGCCTCACCGATGCGATCCGCCGACAGGGACGCATCGAATGGATTCACGTCCGGCACGAGGAAGTGGCTGCTTTCGCGGCCGGTGCCGAGGCACATCTGACGGGCGAGCTCGCGGTCTGTGCCGGAAGCTGCGGGCCGGGCAATCTACATCTCATCAACGGCCTGTTTGATTGTCATCGCTCGCGCGTGCCGGTGCTCGCGATCGCCGCACATATTCCTTCGGCAGAGATCGGTGCCTCGTATTTCCAGGAAAGCCACCCGGAGATCCTCTTTAAAGAATGTAGCCACTATTGTGAGCTGGTTTCTGGGGCCAATCAGATGCCACGCATCCTTGAGGCAGCCATCCGCGAGGCTGTAGGAAAGCGCGGCGTTTCCGTTGTTGTCATTCCTGGTGACGTCGCGCTTCGTCCTGCGATCGACGCGCCACGGCCCAAGCCCGCTAGTTTGCGGCCTCCACAGCCGGTGGTCCTGCCGACGACCGCCGAACTCGATGGCCTAGCTGCAATGTTGAACAGAGCTCAGCGAGTGACCGTCCTTTGCGGCTCCGGCTGTGCCGGTGCCCATGAACAACTGCTGGCGCTTGGCGAGCGGCTGAAGTCACCGATCGTGCATGCCTTGCGCGGCAAGGAGCACGTGGAATGGGACAATCCTTACAACGTCGGCATGACCGGGCTGATCGGTCTTTCTTCGGGCTACTACGCCATGGCCGATTGCGACGTTCTTCTTATGCTTGGAACAGACTTTCCCTATCGCCAATTCTATCCTCAGGGTAGCGGCGTACGGATTGCGCAGGTTGATATACGTCCGGAACATCTAGGTCGCCGGGCGGCCGTAGACCTGCCAATGGTCGGCGATATCAGCGCAACCTTGACGGACTTGCTGCCGCGTCTTGATTCCAAGCCGAATGATGAGCGTCTCAAGAAAGCGCAACAGCACTATGCTCGGACCCGCAAACAGCTGGACGGACTAGCCGAGATCAGGCCAGGTAGCCAGCTCATCCATCCCCAACAGATCGCAAAAGCAATCAGCGACCAGGCGGCCGACAATGCTATTTTTTCCTGCGACGTCGGCCTGCCGACCGTCTGGGCCGCTCGCTATTTGGCGATGAACGGTCAACGACGGCTCCTCGGCTCATTTTGGCACGGTTCAATGGCCAACGCGATGGCGCAGGCAATCGGGGCACAGGCCACGTATCCCCACCGACAGGTGATTTCTCTCTCGGGCGACGGCGGTTTTACGATGTTGATGGGCGATTTTCTGAGCCTGGCACAACTTAACTTGCCGGTGAAAATCGTCGTCTTCAATAACGGTGCGCTAGGCTTCATCGAGCTCGAACAAAAGTCGACTGGATTTCTTGACTTCGGGACCAAGCTGCACAATCCAGACTTTGCCGAAATTGCCAGAGCCGCTGGCGTGTATGGGGTGCGCCTTGAACATCCCTCAGAGGTAGAGGACGGCATCGCCGCAGCGCTCGCGCATGACGGACCAGCTTTAATCGATGCCGTTGTCAATCGGACCGAGCTCGCCGTGCCGCCTTCCGTGACGATGGAGATGGCCAAGGGTTTTTCTCTCTACATGCTCAAGGCGATCATGAATGGCCGGAGCGACGAAGTCATTGATCTTGCCAGGACCAACCTCTGGCGATGAGCCAAGGAAAACGTGTCGCGCGCGTTGCACGTACCGGGCTGAACAAGCGTCAGCGCCGTGGTCACCAGGGCTAACTGACTAGTTGGCATCGACTGTCGACTTCGATCACTTCCGGGCACGCGATGCTATCGACTGCAATGTCGCAGGCGACGTTCAATGCATTGTGCAAGTCCGCGATCAACTCGTTGGAACTCTCCAGGCCCGCGTGGATGCGAATCAGCGGTCCTGCTAACGGAAGCGCGGCTTCCGTTCGCTTTGGTGGCTCGACGAGCAACGCGAGACTCTCGTACCCGCCCCAGGATAGACCAATTCCAAAGAGGCGCAGGCTGCTGAAGAGAACCGAAAGTTGCGGCCGCGACATTGGTTTTAGAATAATCCCAAAGAGTCCACTGGCGCCCAGAAAATCCCTCTTCCAAATGGTATGGCCGGGATCGTTGGGAAGGGCGGGGTGCAACACTCTATCGACAGCTGGATGCGTCTGCAGGCTTTGCGCGAGAATGAGGCCATTTTCCCAATGCCGATTCATGCGCAAACCTAGAGTACGCAATCCCCGCAGTCCCAGATAGATGTCATCTGGTCCGCCAATTTCGCCGAAATGCTGCGCAGTTGACTTCAGCGCGGGCCACGCCGCTTCATTCGCGGTGGCAACGCCAAGGAACGCATCGGAATGGCCAACGATGTACTTCGTCGCAGCCTGGATTGAAATGTCGACCCCATGATCAAATGGCCTGAAATACAGAGGTGTTGCCCACGTATTGTCCATGATCACAAGCGCGTCCGATTGATGTGCAATCGCTGCGAGTGCCGGCACATCTTGAACCTCGAAGGTCATGGACGACGGCGATTCCAGATAGATGGCCCGTGTATTCGCGTTGATCTTCGCTGCCAGTTCTGACGGCTCCGTCGGACAGAAATACCGTACTTTGATCCGCAGCGATGCAAGAACGTCGTCCGCGAAGGCTCTAACAGGCGCGTAAACGCCGTCGCTGATCAGAACATCATCCCCCGCCTTCAAACAAGCAAGCAGCGAGTGAGTGCAAGCAGATTGCCCGGATGGAAAGAGAATCGACCGAAATCCGCCTTCTAGTTTGCATACGGCGGCCTCAAGCGCGCGAGACAGGGGCGTGCCAAAGCGACCGTAGCTAGGATGGTCTTTGTTCCGGGCATCCCAATCCTCCAAGGTTTCCGAAACAATGGTAGAGCCACGATAGATCGGTACATTCACCATCCCAGCATGTTCTGCCGGCGCACGACCGAGGTGACAAAGTAGAGTTTCCGTGTCTCGTACGACTTTGTTGTCGTTCAAATCCTTCATGACAAGTTCTCTTCCGTCGCATTCCGCCCTGGTCGTGGCATGTCGCCGCACTGGAGTCACCAGCCCTGCGTCGGCTGCATTGCAGGTGCAACAACAATGCCAATCTTGGGCAATTCGACTGCGGCTGCATGTCGGTGGCGTCTCTTGAGCGATGAATGAAGATCCAATACGACTCTGAGCTAGTGCGTTCGCGCAACTGCGATGAGTGGATCACTTTTTCTTTGACCAGATTATTTGTGGCTTGGCGGTTTCGTCCACCCTTACCGCGGTCGAATCACGTTGTAGCGAGTGAGACACATTGTCCGAAGACTATCGAAACCCCTTGAAACGAACGTAAGGTCAAGTTGTACACTACCAGAATTGGTGGGGCATCGGGGCCTTCGATGACGTTCGAACGAGGATTGTGAATGTCTCAAACGCAGTTGTTTGCGTCGCGCCAGTCCGCCACCCGCCTCGATCACTTTGGAGGAAGTGCCCGGGAGCATCTGTGTGTGTCCGCGGGAGAGCAGCCACGCTATCACGGCCCCCATGGGGCGGACATGCTTGAGGTCCGCCGTTGCCGACCAGCAGACACTGTTCTGTCTGAATTCACCGCCGCCAGCCTGCATCGACAAATCGATGTGGTACTCCAGTCCCGTCATGAGCCTTCGCTGGGGTTGAACAGCAATCCAAGCAGCGCATTTTCCTCCGCTTGATACGCAGAAGCGCATTAATCCGACTGGATAGCCCTCGCAAAACACGATCAGATCTACACAAGTTGCAGTTTTGTTGTACACTTCATGCAACTGTTAGGATCTCCATCTAAATACGGATGAAGCCCCGGGCCAGACTGTGAAGAGGCAAGTCGGCCTGTTGGTGCGCAAGCACGTGAGCCAAGCACCAGAGTGTCACTCAAATCGGACAATCACCATGCTCAAAACCCATGCTTTTCGACGGAGCGACCACATGTCAGACGCAAGGCTGCTAAGCGCACTCTCGTCCCTTTCACACGTGGCAAAACAGCTAGACGTTCCGCCGCCCGCGCCCGCAGTGCTTGACGCAGATTGCACCAAACTCAACATGAACGAGAATCCATTCCCATTACCGGAAATCGTCAGGCAAAGCGCGATTGCGGCCCTTGAGCAGCATTATTTGTATCCGGAAGATGACAACGCTGGCTTGAGAGAAGCGGCTGCCTGTGCCTACGGCCTCTCTGCCGATCAGGTGATTGCTGGGAACGGATCGTCTGAACTTCTCGGTCTCATCTACAAAGCGTTCCTCGCTCCAGGTGACACCGTAGCGATGGTATCGCCGGGGTTTTCGTTCAACCGCAAGCTCGCCATGTTGCACGAAGCTCAATTTCTGGAGGTCGGGTGGGGTAAGGCCCATTCCCTACCGACGCACCAACTGCTTTTCGGTCCAGCCAGAGACGCCAAGTTCATCGTGCTAGCCAATCCCAACAACCCGACAGGAACATTCGTTCCGATCGCCGATATCGAAAGGCTCGTAGCGCAATCGGATCGACTGATCGTCCTTGACGAAGCGTATGTCGACTTTGCGCCTGATAACGGACTACGGCTCGTTAACCGCTATTCAAATGTTCTGCTGCTGAGGACTTTCTCGAAAAGTTATGCCACCGCTGGCCTTCGCATCGGCTTCGGCTTCGGTCACCCCGAGCTCGTTGGCAGGCTTCGTACCATGCAGAACCTCTTCAACATGAATGTAATTGGTCATGCGGTCGGCGCGAGCATCATTGCACATCGAGCCTCATTCGAGGACAACCATCGACGGATCGTTCTTGAAAGGGAGCGAACGACAATTGAGCTATCAAAACTTGGGTTCACTATACTGCCCTCCCAAGCCAATTTCGTGCTCGCCCGCGTGCCTGAAGGACAGGATGGCACCTGGTGGCAAGCCGCGTTGCAGAGGCAGAACGTGCTTGTTGCCTTCTTCCCCGAAAACGGTCTCGAGAATTTCGTTCGCATTACAATCGGCACGGAACGGCAAATGGATACGCTTCTCTCAGCCGTCAGTGACATTTCGGAATCGTCACTCTGAAGCCAAGCCGATAGCTCTCCCGCTGCAATTCTCGAGGTGATCAAGTGAACAATACCTTTTCCTCAACACTGGCGCTCGGCATCTTCGATCACCTGGACGCGGATGGTCGTGATCTCGCCAAACAATATGACGATCGCCTTCTGCTCGCCGAGGCATGCGATCGCCTGGGGTTCTATGCTTATCATCTAGCTGAGCACCACTGCACTCCACATGGCAGAAGCCCCTCACCGAACCTGTTCTTGTCTAGCGTCGCACAACGCACAACCCATCTTCGCATCGGCCCGATGGTCATGCTGCTTAGCCTTCATCATCCGCTACGGGCATTCGAAGAGGCCTGTATGCTGGACCACTTGAGCGGCGGCCGGCTTGAGCTTGGGATCGGACGCGGCTCCCTGCCGGTTGAATTGGGATATTTCGGGGTCAGTGCAGATGCGGCACCAGCACGTTATGCGGAAGCCAGCGAAATTCTTGTTAAAGCCATGCGAGGTGGCCCCCTCTCCTACGATGGCGGCCATTTCCAGTTGGACAACGTTCCATTGATGCTAACACCTCATCAGCGGCCACACCCGCCGACATGGATCGCCGTAAATCGCCCAGACTCGGCTAGCTGGGCCGCTGAGATCGGCGCGAACATCGCCAGCGTTGGACCTTCATCATCCGTTCGAAAGGTAACTGACGCATACCGCTCGCATCGAGAGCAACGCTCTGACGCGAATGGTCAGTCTCCGTTTCTTGGCTTGCTTCGGATGGTCGTGGCTGGCAATTCCCAAGCAGACGCTTATTCACTCGCAGAGCCTGCTTATGATCGATGGCTCGACAGCTTCAAGTTCCTTTATGATCGCAACGACATACCGACTCCATCAAACCTGCCCTTGACCTTCGATGCAGCAATCGAGAGTGAGTTGTGCGTTGTCGGCACGGCCGATTCGGTACGACAAACTCTCCTTAATCATCTGGAAGAGGCGGGTGCCAACTATCTTCTTTGTCAGCTCGCATTTGGGGACCTTCCCTTAGATGCTTCATTGAACACCGCAACCGTCATTCGGTCTGAACTCGTTGCGGGCGTTGGCCAAACATGAGGCCCGTCGTCCGGCGGTGGAGATCGAATGGTAAGACGGGCAGTGCACGCCCATCGGCCGCGGCCTGATACCACTGCGCCACTAGCGACCTTGCTTTTCTCGCAATCGTCTTTGGTGAATTCGTTGGATTGCTTTCACGGATGTGCGCACGAACGACGCATTGGCTTCGTCGATGAGTTTTTTGATTTCAAGGTCGGGACGGTAATTCCGCATTGCAATCCCGTCCTTCAGTCACGGAGCGTTAATGGGTTACGCCGCGTCCTCCGCGGCTTCCAATTCGGCCAAATCCATCGTGAAGTCCAAAACGATCTGGATCGGTTCCGCCTCAGGATGTGCATCGTTGTAGCTGTCAACATCAGTTTTCATCTGCCGACAATCCCCGACGATGCCGCGTCGACGATGCTGGAAGGACATCAGCAGGTGGTCGCGCGGAGCGGTTCGGATGTCGTCCCAGATCATCTCCGTCTGCCCCTCGGTCTCGAGAGGTGCGGGGTGCAACAACCGAACACGGCGCCCCTTGCGGTCCGTCATGTATTCCTCGCGCATGGCCGATGCGATGTCATCAGCGCACCGCCTTCGAATGGCCGCGGCCGGTAACTCCCATCGCCCCGTGGAGATCGCCCAATCAGCGATGTTCTTCAGAGGTCGGCCAGGACAGGCCTTCCAACCGATACTCGTCAACAATACGCCGCATCTGCTTTACGTAAGTCATGGGTTAACTCCATAACCATCAGTCATCGCAGTCTGAGTGATGATGTGCCTAATTCGCGGCTGGTGCTTTTTGAACAGGTCCCACCTTTTAGTACGTCGCTGTATCTGCCCTGCCACGATCCCCGGGTGCCGCCGAACAATCTGCGCAAAACCGAGCATGTTTTTCTCGGAAAACATTGGATTGTGCCGCAAGATAAAGTCGTTCATTGCGCTAAAAGGAACACAGTGGTTTGCCGCACTGCGGTTGGCGACCTTTTCGCTTTCGTCCTCGAACTCACCACCCTCCTCGAAGTCCTCGATGATGAGGGTATCCTTCCCTGATCGCCTTTGAGCGTAAGACCGATGACGGGCGACCTGTTCTGGTTGATCCAAAAGCAAACGCCCTGAATTTCAGAACCGGGGATGGGCTCCACAATGACAAATCGTACCCCGCACTCAAGCAGGATGCGCGGAACGTGCCGAATTTCCTCTGGTTCGACCATGAGTTTTTCTAGTTCGGGAATCTTGGTCCTCAGGGTCGCACCCGAGAAAGGTGGCGCCTGTAGCGCAGAAGCCAGTTGATTAACCCGAAAGATCCACGCCCATTGATGCGCAGTCACTTCTCGCCCGTAGTTGCGACGAGCCGCGTGCTGAAACACGATAGGATCATCAACAGAGTTGATCCCAAAGAAACCCAGCACATTTTGCTCCAGATCAATAGCCGAACCAGGCCGGATCCAGCCTCGCTTGCACATTTCCCGAACTGGAAAGCGCTCGCGGAGCTTCGCAGCCCGAGCAATCGTGTCGTCGCGTGGAGGCACGTTTGAAAGTTGCCACGCCGTTTCCAGGTTCATCCAAAACTGTGGGGACGTTCCCAGCGCAGCAGCGAGATCCGCCGCCGTTTCGGGCGTCACGCTGCGCTTTGCCAGAATGATGTCATTTACGAGCTTCTGGGGCCTTCCGAGAATTTCGGCGAACTCCGTTTGCGTCCACCCTCGTGCCTCGAGCTCGTCTGCCAAAAATTCCCCGGGAGGAAATACTTCGGCGGCTACCCTGTGTGCCATCTCGATCTCTCCTCTTAGTGGTAATTCTCGATGCCAATGACTTTGACCACCTTCATGGGAGCCTCCCCGATTAGCTCCACGATCAGGCGCCACTTCTTGGTTAGGCGCATTGATCTCTGATGGGACCGGGCGCCTTCTGGGCGGCGGCGATCAAGGTGAGAACTCAGCGACAATCAGGGTGAGACTGCGCCGATGGGGCCGGACCGAAGGGAGG
>NZ_JBBIAM010000136.1:0-23492 GCF_054185185.1 Bradyrhizobium sp. UFLA05-153 | reverse complement strand
GCTGTGGCTGTCGGCGGTGACGCTGTGAACCTGATCAATGGTGGTCTAACAAACTTGGGTTTCCAATCGCACTAACAGACTTCGGTTTGCAATAAAGCCCCCCGCCATCGGGAATGCCCGCCCGGGCTGCTCCCGGGGGGTTGAGTGCGGTCAGGTACCTGGACCGGTTACCGACAGCGGCGCGAGAGCGGACAATCGGGCGACCGCCGAGACGCAACCCTGAAACAGAGCACTCAACGACAAGATCAGCGGAGAGCGCGCCGGGCGAGCGCGGCGACGAGGTTTCTTCACGCTCAGACGGCCGCGCTAGTCAGCGGGCGCGCCAGGTTTCGACGCCATCATTTGGATGACGCTCCTGTTTGCGCAACTCATCGATTAGACGTTCGAGGTAGGGCGGCAGGGGCGAAGTTTCGCGAGATAAGTCCTGTTGCAACCTGTCACCCACCTCGTCACAAATCGACCGGGCAGTCTTAGGGTCGATGCGGTCCGATATTCGGCTGATCGGTTCCATAATGCGACTTCTTTGATCGGCCCCATGATTAACTTAAGTTACAGAGCGAGAAAATGTTTCGCGTCAGCCCATCGTCCTACTACCGGAACGAAGGCTGATCTTGCGCATGGGCGAAAGTAGCCGGGGTGATCTTACGGCGACAACTTAACGTGGGCCTACAGGGCGCGGGGCTGCGGTCTCGCGCCCCTCTCTCTTGATCCGGGCTGACGCGGAAAAGGGGCCCGGACCTGGCTTTCCGCGGTCACGCACCCAAGCGCAGCCGCGCGCGGAGCTACTGGAATCCAGCGTGGCTGTTTGCGGCCCCGGCATCGGCATTACCTTGGCGGGTGCAAATCGCCTAGAAGCCAGCGGCCAAGGGCCTTTGAGTGCATGGTATCTTCGTGCGCCGCAAGGATCGAAAGCACGTGATTGCAGACAGCGCATTGAAACGTATCCAAGTCGACGCCTGGGCGTTCTGACTCGATGCTGACGAGCATCATCCGAGCTTTGCACCTCGGACAAGCGGGGCGCTCAAATGCGACTGGTGGGACGGCTGACGACGGACGTTGAGGCGTAGCGCTCATAACGCGCCCCCGGGTTCTTGGCAAACCGCGGCATGACGCCTCAACTCACAACGTGCCCTAAAGGTCCTAGATAAGGGCAAGCGCACCGGCGGTTGCAAGCGGTGGGCTTCGGCGCTCCTGGGCCATCGGTTCACGCTGGCGGGCCTCGTCAGGCGGACGTTAGCCTACCATGAGAACTTTTGTCGTCGTCGATTCCTCCCAGGGTATCGGCGGCGGCGAGGTCCGGTTGGATTTGCCTCCAATGCCGGGCCTCGCTTCCGGAACGGTCATCTGAAAACCCTATGCGCCTTGGCTTTCTTGCGTCGCGCTTCAGCATCTGGTGGTGGCTTGCCGCGGTTCAAGGCGCGCATGATGCCGATGCAAGCGAGCATCGCCGGGCCGCCTTGCTCGGCCACCAGAATCAGCGCCTCCATTGCGGAGCCGGCGGGCCTCTCTCAAATAGAAGCAGTGGCCGTGCTATTGCCATTTTTTCCCGGTCTTTAAGTCATTCCGCTCGGACCCAGCGCGCAAGAACGGCTCCGGCGTTGCCAGCCCCATGCCGGGGCCGTTCTTTGGAGCGGCTCCTGTCATTTCGCCGTAGCCCGGTTCAAGGCCCGCATGATGCCGATCCGGGCGAACATCGTCGGTCCACCTTTCTCTGCCACCAGGATCAGCGCTTCCATCACGGTTTGCCACTCCGGGCATCGTGCACAGCCTTGGGTTGCTTGGCGATGTACTCGCCGGCATCGCGCAAGGTGACGAGATCGCGCCCGCCAACCTTTATCGGTTCGTCGAAAGGCCGCCCCAGCCTCGATCGGTCATTCTATCTGCTTCACAATCCTGGTGCGTCCAAGGGTCACGCTAGACCCAATTACCACGTTTTCCCAAGGCGCCCTGCTAGTTTGATCTGGTCGGATGGCAGGCTTACGGACTGTCATTCGATGTTTTGGCAATACTTAAGTCCTCGTGCCCCGCCTTCGGACGCATTTCGTTGGTGGAGTTCTTCCCATGAACTCGGAGGCGGGTCTTTTTTCATTCCGATTGATGTCCCGCGGCATCATCCTTCAGGAGCCGCACATAGGTCCCGCTCTCGTGCAGCTCGAGCCAACCGAGCTCGACCGACATCTTGATGCCGGCGCCGAATTCCTCGCCGCCGGCCTTCAACGCGTAGAGGAACAGCGCGTTGATCTTCTCGTTTTGCGTGCTCGGCAGATCAAAGGTACGATTGACATGCTCGATGCCGTCAGAAGAAGTGCGGGCGCTATGAATGAGATACGCAAATGTGTTCCCCACATTCGACGTCGGCGGCGCAGATGCGACAGCAATAGGTAGGCTCGGTATCCTTCCAATGAGCGATCAACGGCGCGCGCCAATGGGTTGATCGGAAGGCGTGTTCCAACTCGGCTTGCGCCTTGGTGACGATGGCCCGCTTGCGCAAAAGGCGCGCGATCGGGCCGCGTTGCGGCGGCCTCTGCATAGTCGAACCTCTATGTGTGCGGTGTGATGCTTTGGCGCTTAGCGCCTTCCACCAATCAAGTGGGATTGTCCTCTTAGCTCGTGTGACGCTTCGAGCCAAATCCCTTAGTGTCGAGATCGGTCAAAAGGGGGACGAGCTGCTCATACGTTTTTGCAACGGCAGAAGTCCACCGCCTCACGTCACCCTCCGGCGGGCGAATAGCACGCTCTGGCTCCATGAAGAAGTATCGATCCTGTTCGCAAACGAGCGCGCCGACCTCGACGAGCTTGTCGAGCTTCGGTCCGATCGTTGTGCGCGGCAGGTCGAGGAACGCCGCCACGCTGCTTTTGTTCATCGGGCGTTGTTCGGCGTGGCCGATGATCACGGCGGCCATTATGAGCAACATGGTGCCGATGTCCGAGTCGGCGATGACTTCGCTGCCGTCGATTTGGATGATCTTGCGCGCCAACTGCGCCAGCGTGACGAACATGCGACACGCAGCGAGCCGTTCTTTGGCAATTGCCATGGGGCGCTGCGGTATCGGCTTTCTTCTTGTCATTGGGACGAGCACGCCGCGCAATTTTGGAGAAAATTAGTCGAGATCGAACGACGTAAGTGAATGGTTGGAGTTGCCGAGGAACTGAGCGCCCGCACCCAAAGGGTTTGAACCGCAAAGCTGCTCTCGCGACAGAGCTTATGCTAGGGGGCGGATGGTCGAGTGAGCAGTGCCATGCGTATCAAGACACTCGCGTCATATTTCCTTACCTGTATCGTGACCCTCGCTGCATTGATAGGAGCGCAGCAGGCATTTTCCCTTCAGGCAGATGTTAGCGCGAAAGTTTCCATATTTGTTGATCAGGTCGCCAATCGGGCGGTCAAGGGTGACAGGCTACCCACTGTGCGAGCATTGCCTAACGACGCACGTTGCAAGCCGCCGATTGACGTCGTGGGACGTTGTTTCGCCGACGCGAAATTGAACGAGAGGGTAGCCTGACCCGAGCAGCATTCCGACCTATTCCCAGCGAGCTCCGGGCTAACGGCGATCGGTGCCATGGCTCAATGCGACAGCTCGTATTTCCGGATCTCTTGCACCCGCGTCAGGCAATAGTCTCGATACAGATTTTCAATAAATGCCCACACGACCGAAATCCCCATTGGACAATAAACAGTAGGCTAGGCTCGGCTTGTTTCCGGAATGCTTCGCCGGTTCTGGAAAATGGTTGCTGCTTGGTGTTGGCGTCTGGGATACCAGTGAGCCGGAGAGGCTTAGCATGGGGCAATGCAGCACTGGCAAGAGGCTCGACGCCTGATCTGCGGGAGATCATTAGGAAGCTGCGCCGGAAGCTGAATTGAGGTCGGGACGGACGCGGGCTGCGGTCTCGCTTCAGAGCTCACGCCCCATCGCGCGATGGCTGGGCTGTGCCGGCACTTTCTGCTCAAGCTGGGTCGCCGCGGCCCGGTGCTTAAAGTGGTCGAGGACGAACAAACGTAACGCGGACGACAAATTGCCGTGCGGGCGGTTGCGGTCGATCTCATCGGCCAGCGCCGAGAGCGTCATATTGCGCAGAACGGAGATCTCCTTCATGCCGTTCCAGAAGTCCTCTTCCAGGCTGACGCTGGTCTTGTGACCTCCGACGACGATGGACCGTTTCACGACCGGGGATCTCATGGCTATTCCTTGCGCTCGATGGCCAGCCGGACAAGGTCCGATCCTGCAAACGAGAACGGCCCCGGCGCGCGAGGCTGGCTGGAGGCACACCGGAGCCGTCCCGCGCACCGCCGCGCGCAAAGCCACTGTACCGGGAAAAAGTGGCACAGTGAGATGCTCTCTGGGAGTACCCCCTGACGGGAGCTTCAAGGTTGCCCGTATGGCAAAGAGCTATCACCGAATTTCGAGGTGATTTCAGTCCGCCTTTGGCTGGCGGCTTTGACACGCTGGAAAAAGGAAACCTTGCACGTTGCGATGATGAAAGGCGAGGTGCTGACCTCGCGACGCGCCGCTTACAGGATCTAATTGCATCAGGAGGCGCAAAGTTGGAGCGCGTGGCATGCGCCTGCAAGCCCGGCCTAGAGGAAACAAAGCTTTGTAACTACGGACGCCAGTGTGGAGTGCTGACCGTTGGCGGGCGCAACGTCAGCTAGATATTAATCAGCGAAGGACTGGCGCACCCTTACGTCTGCGGCACAACGAGCTGTCCACCGCGCAGATCGTGGTGTGGTTAGATATTGCAAATGTGATCGGGAAATAGTGGCAATTGGTTGAACCTTCGCCTAGTACAATCAGACTAATTGGTACCGGGATTTTTGCATCATCCCCACCCGGGGCTGGAACGCCGCCGTCCGCGATACATTTAAGCGGGCGGCGTTTTTGCTTCTATCCGTAAATGAGGAGCGGCCCCGGCGCTTGGGGCTGGCAGAAACGCCAGGGCCGTCCACATGCACGGCCGCCGCCGTTCGCACCGAAATCACTATGTCGGGAAAGATAGGCAGGAACGAGATGTCTTAATCTGCTTCTGCGGATTTAAGCAACACCGCATGCAGGCGAGCGAGAGCTGACACGTTTTGTTCTTTTACAACCGACAAAGCACATTCAGGTTGTGTCCGCTGAGAACCAAAGAAGATCGAACGGGGGCTTGTTATCGGTTGGCTGGTTCTGTCTTCAAAAGCCGCACATAGGTTCGACTCTCGTACAGCTCGAGCCAGCCACGCTCGACTGCTACCTTGATGCCCGCACCGAACTCCGGGCCGGTGGCTTTAAGCGAGTAGAAGAATGGGGCGTTGATCTTCTCGATGTGGATGCGACCGTCCTGCACTGGTTCGATCCTTGCAGCGAGCTCGACCAGCTTGCGCGCTGCGGCTTCTGGGTTGGCGAAGGGACGTTCGGCGGTGAGCTTTCATGCAGCGGATGCACGGCGTTGTTTCGGACATTGAGCTTCCGCCCGGGCAAGGTCCTGCCACGCCAGAGCAACACGCAACCATTTCAAACGGTCGACCGGGCAGGTAGCGGCTACGGCGCAGCGCATCGCCTCTTCGGCCTCGGTTCGCGGATCAGCGTCTTGGCTCATCCTGCCCCTATAGCCGGTATAGTTTAACGGCTGAAGAACGCAGACGGCCGGGAAACTACGGCCGGTCTCCTATCTGAGCGCTCATCGGGCGCTGGGTAGTCAGCTAAGCAGCCGGGAAGGGATCTTCCTTCTCGCCGGTGGCGACGATCTTGAGCGCGCCGTCGGGGAGGGACCGCTGCAGCGCTTTGGCTTCGTCCCACGAGGCGCGCATCCACACGTCGCGTTCCTCCGCGGTCGTCAGGATGACCGGCATTGCCTTCGGGTGGACGCGTTTCACCTCGGCGTTGGGATCGCTTGTAAGGAACCCGAACACGTCGGCGGTTACTTCACCTTCCTTGACCTTGCGCACGCTGGTCCAGTTCGTCCAGATGCCAGCGAAGGCGAGCAGGGGGCGGGTCTCGTCCTGTGCGAACCACACCGGGACCTTCTTGCCGTCGATCGTGTCGTACTCGGAAAACGACGTAAGCGGCACCAGGCAGCGGTTGTCAGGTGCAAGCCATCGCTTCCAATGTGCGCTGTTGAAGTTGCGGATATTGGTCGTGCCGCTGTCCGGCTCCATGCACAGCAACTCCTTGAAATCGACAGTCTGGCCCTTCGCTTCTAGCTTCTGCGCGCGCTTCTTCGTGGCGTCCATCAGCGCCCGTTGCGATGACGGCATGCCCCACCTTGCGATGACGATCTCTCGCCCGTCGGGTGCATTGCGAACGATCGGCGCAGGGTAGTCAGGAAAGATGCCCGGCATCGAGGGCAGGTTGCCGACGCGACTGTTGAGAGCGTTGAACAGCCGCCGGATCGCGTCGACGTTCTTAGTCATCGAGTAGAGATTGCACATGATCACGTCTCCGGCGTGGCGTGGCCGCTGCGCGAGCTGGAATAGGGGGCGGCGGGGCGATGACCGGCCTTAGCACATTTGCTGCATCGGAGCCTGCCGGCTAGGTCGTGGACGAAGGTCGTTGAGGCATGTGGCAGCGCGGCCAGATCGACGTCGCGCAGCGTCCTTCAGACGCGAGCACGAAATCGCGAACCATGGGTAGACTGGGTTTTTGATGGAAACCCCACCCGCGTAGAGGAATGGCGCGTTGATCTTCTCGATGTGAATGCGGCCGTCCTGGACGGGCTCGATGCCGGCGGCGATCTCGACCATCTTGCGCGCTGCGGCTTCAGGGTTGGCGAAGAGACGATCGGCGGTGAGCTTCATGCAGCCGCCAGGCGGTGGAAAGAGCGAATATGAGAATCTAGTGTGGGATTGGTGATTACCTCGCCGCAGAAGCAGCGTGCAATCCCTTCTGGCCGCTGTGTGGAAGTGGCAGAACCAGGTCGTGCATTCGATCGTTCCAGGCCGTCCTGTCGCGCTGCCGGCGCCAAGCCTCGTAATCGGCCTCTGTGCGCGCGCTGCGCGAAGTGATGGACCGGAATCCCGTTGCAGGTGACCGTGAGCCAGCTGGGCGGATCTATGGCCAGCGCGGCAACGACTGGCAAATATTCGATTGCGGTAACTGAAAAACAGGAAGAGACTTTCACGGTCGGACCCAACAAGCTCCCACGGCTATCACCGAAGGAGGAGGGAATGACCGCTCACAAAAATTACGGATGGAAGCTGCCCACTGCCGCCCAACGTGAGGCGCAAAGGGTCTTCAAGGAAACTGATGCCAAAGTAGCGATGTCCGAGTATGAACGCATCCAAGCGGCGTTTCATGCAAACCGCGAGCGGTTAAAGGCTGAACGACTTGCTCGCGAGGCCGAAGCGGCGGCCCGGAAGCACAAAAACCTGATCACGGCCCACTCTCCGAATGTGCACGGCGGTCCGCGGCACCGCTGATACGAGCATTCAAAATTATCAATCGGAAAGGGCAGGCGCTTGCGACGTGCAAGCCGGCGGAGTGGTTCACTTTTCGCCCTCAACTCGATCTCGACCGGCCGGCGGATGGCCGCAGCGTCACCAGCTTGCGCCCATCTACCTTGATCGGATCTTCGAAAGGTCGCCCCCACCCCTCGGTCGTGTCGTGTTTCGATACCCCATCGCCGACTGTGCTGGCGCGTTCCAATTGAAGTCCAGTCGGATCTTGGCACCGCGTCGCCCGCAGGCCTTGCACACAAATCGCGGCTCGAGGTCCGATAGCCTCAGATCATCCGGCCACTGACCAGCGGTCAGAGCAACGTTATGGCGGCAGCGGCAGTCCGCGCAATAGACCAGAATGCCTTGGACGCCCATAGCGCGCATGTCGCCGTTTGAGCGGCAAGAGCGGCAGGATTGTTTGGCGGCCTCAGCCAGGATGACGAGCCCGAAGCACCGGGGGGAGACCATCTGATGGGCCGTGCGCCCTCTAGCTTCCGCGAGAACGACGTGAAACGGGCGCTGCGTGCCATCGAAGCTGCCGGCCAGAAAGCCGAATCCCTCAAGATCGAAGGCGACTGTCTCAAGATCAAGTTCCAGATCCAGAATGTCAATGGTGCCGACGAGGGCACCAGCGAAAACGGAATGAACGAGACCGACGAGTGGGATGAGAAATATGGCCAGCATTGAGCTTTGGCGCGTCAACAGCTTCCGTGATCGCCACGGCGAAATGCGACTTTATTTTCGGCCGCCCGGACGTAAACCGGTTCCGTTGCCGGGGTTGCCCGGCTCTGACGAGTTTATGGAGGCTTATCAGACTGCTCTACGGGAATGCAAAGCGGCGCCTCCCACGATTGGCGAAAGCCGCACTCAGGCCGGAACGCTCAACGCCGCCATCGTTGCGTACTACGCGAGTCCGGATTTCAAGACGGGGCTCGCCGCTGTCACGCAGAGCAACCGCCGCGCCATTCTGGAGCCGTGGCGCACCGAGGACGGTGAGAAGCGATTCTCAGGGATCCGGTCGCATCATCTCTCCAATATGCTCGCGCCAAAGAAGCCGAACGTGCAGAAAAACTGGCTTAAGGCGATCCGGGGGCTGATGAAGTTCGGGAAGAAAATGAACTTGCGCTCCGACGATCCAACGCAGGACGTCGAGGTCGTCAGGGCAGGAAAGAGCATGGGCCACATGACGTGGCTCGAGCCTCAGGTGACTTAGTATCGCGAGCATCACCCGATTGGCACGACGGCGCGGCTGGCGCTTGAGCTTCTGCTCAACGTTGCGGGGCGGCGGCAGGACGCGCATGTGCTTGGCCGCCAGCATATCAATCGCGATGGCAAGCTGTCATAGCGTCCGCAAAAGACTCGGCGCAGCACCGGCAAGACGCTGACGATCTCCATCATGCCGGAGCTACAGGCGGCGCTCGACGCGATGCCGAAGAGCGCCGCGATGCCATTCCTGCTCACCGCGTACGGTCGGCCGTTCGCGTCCGCGGCGGCGTTCGGCAACAAGTTCGCTGATTGGTGCAAGGAGGCCGGATTGCAGCCGGTCGTATGCGACGACGGCAGGGTCCGAAATTACCGCGCGCACGGTCTGCGCAAGGCGGCGCTGCGCGCGCTGGCGCATGCCGGATGTACCGGCTCCGAAATGATGAACGTGAGCGGTCACAGCTCGCTTCAACAGTTGCAGGAATACCTCGACGAGGTGGAGCAGGAACGACAGGCCGACGCGGCTCTCACCAAGTTAAGGGATACGAAGGCCAAAACCTGAACAGCGAGTTACAAACCGTGCTGACCCTGATTTACAACCCGGAGCCTAAGCGGTTGAAATCGCAAGAGCTGCGTTCAAGGTTGGCGATCCCGGCAGGACTCGAACCTGCAACCCGCGGAGTAGAAACCTTTCGGCACTTAAACAAAATCAAATAGTTGCGGCCGCCATGTACTATTGGCGTCTCAACGCTGCGCGGTTTAGGGGACGAGCTTTATTTGGCTACGTCGCTGCCGAACGCTAGCTTCGTGTATCTCTCGCCGGACCATTTCGAGAGCTCGCTCTTTGGTGCAACCCCTCGCCATGAGCTGGCCCACGTATATCTCAATAGCCCGCTGAAGTTCGGCATCGCGATCTCGGTCATCCGTCATTTTTGCTTACTCCTATCCATGATGCTCAGCCGAGCAGTTTCGCTTGAACGCTTTCTGCTGCGCGCTGGTCTGCTTCCGCGTCGGCGAACAGGTGGCCATAGACGTCAAACGTCACCTTGATCGAGCTGTGGCCCATCAGCCGCTGGATCTGCTTCGGATTGTAGCCGCTCTCGATCCATAGGGAGGCGCAGGCATGGCGCAGCGAGTGCATGCCGTACTTTCCAGCCAACACCGACTTGGTCGCGCCAGCGGCGTCCAGAACGGGCTTGCCGGCCGCGTCCAGTACCTGCCGGATCTCCGTAAGTTCCGCCGCCAGCAGGACGGGCTCCAAGCCGCGCTCAACGAGATTGGAGTGGCTTTCGACCTTCCCGAGCCCGTTAGGGAAGGCGAGGTCCAGAACCTTGAGCGGCTCGCCCGCAACGTCCTTCTTGCCGGCGTCGCGCTTGGGGCAAACGAGCTTCCATTCCCGGAGGGCGTTGAGCACCATGGGCGGGCAGGGGATCGACCTATAGGCAGCCTTAGACTTCAGCTTACCTAGGCGGTGCGAGGCGTCCGCCCGTTGGGCCACGTTGATCTGCTTGGCCTCAAAGTCGATATCGATCCATCTGAGGCCGCGGAGCTCGCTGGCCCGCAGCCCGCAGAAGATCGCCACCAGGATCACGGGGCGCCATCTTCCCTTTGCGTGTGTGATGATCGCTTGAAGCTCCGACTTGGTCGGGATGACGGGCCTTGGATCTTCGCGATCGGGAAGGTCCAGTTCTAGACCAGCGGTTGGCGCTGCATTGGATAGGCCGCGGCGCCGAGCCTCTTTGAATATCCCGCCGAGCGAACGGATGACCCGCTTGATCATCTCGGCCGATCGACCGGCTTCGCGGAGCTGGTCAGCGAAGCTGTTTACCGCGGGAACGGTAAGCTCGCTTAACTTCCTCGCGCCAATGAATGGCACGATATGAAGGTCGACATGCTCCTCGTATCCCTTCACCGTCATCGGCTCGAGGCCCTTTTCGTTGCAGCGCTTGATCCATAGCGCCGCAGCTTCCTTGACGGTGGGTGAGATGCTGCCGGGCGTATGGGTGCCGCGGGCGATGTCATGCTGCACCTCGACAAGCCAAGCCTCACCATCGCTCTTGCGCGCAAACTGCTTAGTGCGGCGAACGCCGGCTCCATCCGTATAGGACGCGCGCCAACGAACCAAGCCGGAAGGAAGCACCCGTTTGCGGACGGTAGCCATGATGAATCACTCCGCGTTCTCAGTGGATTTGCGAAATTCCGCTAGAGCTAGGCTAATTCGATCAAGATCCCTGACGATCGACCTTTTTAGGACGCCGCGGTAGCCATCGTCTTCATCTGGAATGTACAGGCCATAATGCCGCGGGGCTGAACCCCGACGTCGCGGGAAGTAGGACACCAATACGAAGTTGGAGTTCAGATCGATCTCAATCCGAAGAATACAACTCGCCAATTCAGGCTGGGCCAGAGCCGTTGTCAAAATATCTAAAAAAAAGGCTTTCCCGGTAATGGGACAAACAAATTTGGAGTCGTGCTCAAGGACGTTGGCGGCACAGACCCTTTTGGTGCGTGGGACATCCGCCAGCGAGTCGACGCCAGCGTAGGCGATCAGAAGAACGGCCAGCGCCTGGGCAGAAAGTCTGACGCCGCTTCCAGGTCCCCGTCCGGATTTCGATTCGAGGATTCCAAGCTGCACCAGGGATCGCTGCCTCTCATATAGAGCGCCCTGCGAAGCGCCAACGAGGCCGGATAGGACGGGAAGGAAGGCATTAAGGCTTGTCATAGCGACACTGTACACAGAGCAATGTCGTAGGTCTACAACATTTCTTGCGTCCCGGTTCCGAATATTGTAGGTCTACGATATTCAACGCGATGGAGGCCAGGGCATGACAGGAAGTGATCGGGAGGCGGACTGCCTTGTGTACACAGTGCCAGAAGCGGGGGCGAAACTCGGCTTGAACAAGAATGCGGCCTATGCGGCGGCTGCGAGGGGCGATCTGCCAACTATTCGGATTGGCAAGCTGCTAAAGGTGCCGAAGGCGGCTTTTCACGCGATGATCGATGCGGTGCAGAAATGAGCGCCGTTGTCCTTCCGTTTCCGCTGTCGCGCCGGTTGGACTTCATCCAGCGCCAAGCTGAATACGCTTTGGTGCTGAAGCCAGAAAAGGGCGAGGCGCATATTCAGCGCCAGATTCAGTGCCAGGCCGACGCCCTGCGACGTCGCGGGATATCTGAGGAGGTCATCCAGCGCGAGTTGGCCAGCATGCAAGCCGCAATAAGAACGGCGATGTGGCACCTTCTGTTCGACTCGCCGAGCGAGACCGCATGAAGAGCCGTCGGCGTCGCACAGTGATTGGCGGCCAGTTCTTCTGGCGCCTGGTGGAGATGCTGGAATCGCCCGTGATGCGGGTGCTCAACCAGTCTGAGCACCGGGTTCTGATGCGGCTCGAGATCGAGATGGCGCATCACGGCGGCACCCGCAATGGGGCATTGGTCGTCACTCACAAGCAGTTCATAGACTATGGTGTCGACCGTGAGGCCGTGTCGCCGTCTATCCGCTGCCTCGAAGCCCTAAGGATTCTGGAAATCACCAAGCAGGGACGCGGCGGCAACCGGGAATACAGGGAAGCCAGTCAGTACCGCCTCACCTATCAGCCCACCGACAAAGCAAACGCCACAAACGAATGGCGTTCGATTACGACGATCGGGGAGGCTCGTCGCTTGGCCGTTGGGGCTCGTCGGGCAAAGGACGTCGACGCGGTTGCGAGGTCTGTCAGGGCCGCGAAGAGGCACAAAGAAGCGCCGGAAAATCAGGAAACCGCGTCGGACTCTCCGCAGGTTTCAGGGCGGAATCTCCGCCCCGAAACTGAAATTCGCCAGGTCGGAATCTCCGACGTAGTAGCCCGCGTCGGAATCTCCGACGTACTTTCTATATCTCGGGATGGTACGAGACAGTCGCCTCGCGAAGCGCGCCCCCTTGGGAGCGCTGTAGCGAGCGAGGCGACGGGCCACGGCGAACCAATTCGCCTGGACATCCTGCACAACCGTCTAGCCCAGAAACTCGGTTGGGACGTCGTCGGCAGCATGTCCGACCTAGAACTCGATGCAGCAGCGGCGCTCGAGCAGGCAGGCGCACTCGACGGCACGGCCGCTGTGCAGATCAAGCTCCGAAAGAAATTGGCAGGCGCTGGAGGTGGATCATGAGACCATCGCGCAATCGTTATCAGCCGCAACAGATCGGCGGCGTCGTCAGCCTCACCCGAGTTCGCGACCGAACTGGCGAGGACGAGGATCGCTATTCGGTGTCTTGGCACACGCGCAACGGCGATTTGCGTTGGTTGTCACCGACCTTGCCCGAAGAGACTGCGGATGCAGCGGCTCGTCTGCTGGCTGACTTCACCGGAGGAGTCTTGCGCAAATGAGCAGATTAGGCCTGATCGGCAGCCGGGTGCCGCTAGTATCGCAACGCCTGCCGAAGGCGCCGAAGATTGCGGACGAGGAGTTGCTCACGCCAGAGCACCGGGCTTGGCGTAAGGCTGTCCTCGATCGCGCCGGCTGGCAATGCGAGTGGATCGACGACGGGTCTAGATGCAGCAAGTCGGCATCGAACGGCGACGTGATGTACGCGGATCATCGCGTCGAACGCGCCGACGGCGGCGCAAACTACGACATCGACAACGGCCGGTGCCTGTGCGCTGTGCATCATGGGCGGAAGACCCGTGACGAACGCAACAAGCGACTAGCGAGAAGGTACTGACGCCATGAGCTACATCTGTTGCGACTGCGGCATCGACACAACGCCATGTACTGGCAAGCGCGGTTGCCGTCACATCGGGAAGTGGGAGCACTACATGGTGCACAACGACCTTTGGTCGGCGGTGGGCATGCGTGATGGCTTCCTATGCATCGGCTGTCTTGAGACGAGGCTTGGCCGGAAGCTGAACGAAACGGACTTCACCAGCGCTCCAATCAACGATCCTGATCATCCGTGGACAACGACCCGGCTTCGCTCTCGGCTGCTGAGGAGACATTCAGAGCGCGCTCGCGTAGCTCGCAGGATGGGCCCGGACGGCTGGCCAGAAAACTAAAATGCATCAAGGGGATAGCCGGTTTAAAAGGTGCGTCCTAGCCGCTTCTTTTACCGCCTTCGGTCACATCCAGCGATTCTACGGTTTTGGTGCGTTTGATTTCGTTTTCAAACATTCAAACGGAAGAAATGAGGAATATTTTTCTATGACTCGGAGCACATTTCGCGGTCGTGGAGGAGCTCGACCAGGCGCCGGCCGAAAGCGAAAGCCGGCTGATGCGCATGCGCATGCGGCGAGGGTTCGCCAAGTTGATGAACCCTTGCCTGGGGACGCTCAGCAAGACCAAATAGCGGCCATTCAGATTCCCGAAGGCCTGAATCGTCAGCAACGCGACGAGTTTATCTTGCGGAAGCTGGATGAGCGGCAATTCGGCATCGCCATGGGATACATCAAAGCATCCCCAACTGAGGTTGCTGCTCTCCGCGACCTGCGAGACCGAATTTCCGGAAAACCGGCCCAAGCAAAGGTCAAAGACGACGACCAGCATGACATGTTCGACGATGGCGGTTGGGGCGATCTTCTCGACCCGCCTAAGCCTGCTGCGAGGGCCAATTGAACGAGGATCTACGGGCCGCAATCGAGCGTGCCGTTCGCGCCGCAGCACTCAAACTTTACTACGGCCAGGCCACCGTTGCTCAGGTTATCGCGACGGTGGCCAGCGAGATCAATCTCCCATCTGACAACTCGCCCCGGGAGAATGCGAAAGCCGCACAGAAGTCGCGGCGCGATGAAGTGATGGCCGAGTATCGGCGCCTTGAGGAGAAACTCGGCCGCCGATGGGCTGTGGCGCCGACAGCAACAAAGTTCATCACCGATCCGGAGGATGTAGTCGAGCTCGAAAATCTAAAACGAGATATTCGGCGGTGGCGCGACAAATGAAACGGACAGTGTCCGTTTGCTCGCCGAAAAACGGGTTAGAGCTTAATCATGGCAACGAAGAACACCGACATTCACGAACTCACCCGCGCAGAAATCGCGCGGCAGCAGGCCGTCTTGGTCGATCGTCGACGCGACATCGTGAACGAACGAGCGCGGCTTTACGCAGATATGCGCAAAAGTGTCGCTCAACCGCCGATCCGTGAAGACGAGCTGGCCGCACGTTCACACGCTAAGCGGCTGCTAAATGGAAATGCGCCCAGCGAGCTAGATCCGCCCGTCTCGAGTTTTTCGATTGATCAGCAGCTCTACATTGAGCAGCGCGGCATCGACATCGCGCTAGGGATTCTCAGCGACAAGGACCTTGCGGCGAGAGCAGTCGCGGCGGTCGAGTGGGCCGAAACCAACCGCGATAACTGGCGTGAACTTTGTCGCGAGATTGTCCTGACCGCGAATAAGTTGGAGGCGCTCCGCCAAAAGGCGACCGATCTAATTGAATCGTGTCCCGATATCGCCGCCGTCAGTGCAGCGAGCCTGCCAGGATCTGGTCTAATCGAACGCCTGTCACTTCCCGAGACGCGCGAGCTGAACGAGGCGGCGTTTTCGGCTGGAATTTTGACGGCCTCTGACATCAAAAGGGCGAAAGCGCGATGACTGATCTTAATATTCTCCGCGAGACGGCACTTGCGGCGCGCCTGAAGGGAATGGCTGGTGGCATTCGCGTTCTATGGACCGCGAAGCATATTTCGCAGCTGAGACACGGCATCTGGGAAATACCAGAGCGCGAGCTGATCGACGCCATCGAAACGAAACGATCGGAACCTGCGGTGGTGATCCGGATGCCGTCGGCTGCGCCTGTGCTTCGCGCCATGGATAGCAGCGCACTGTCCTGGCAATTCAGGATCAGTGACGAGACCCCCGACTTGATGAACGATGTCATCAAAGTAAACGGTTGGCGACTCTCCAATTTCGCGAAGAATGGACCCGTCCTGTTTTGCCACGACAGCGGATCTATGCCAGTCGGGCAATCGTCAATGCCTTGGGTGAGCAGCGGTCCATCATTGATGGCAACCGTGAATTTTCCGCACCCAGGTGTTTCGCCGGTCTCTGATCAGGTTCGGAGCATGGTCGCTGCCGGCGTGCTGCGCGGCGCTAGCGTGGGCTTCGTCCCGGGTCGTTTCCAACTATCCAAAGATCCGCAGCGGCCGATGGGAATCGACTTCATCGACGGTCACATTTTGAATGAATTTTCCCTGTGCCCGGTTCCAGCAAATCCGAATTGTCTTGTTGTCGGCTCGACGGGGACGAAATCTGCTGAAGACCAGCTCGGCGAGACAAAAATCGCGACACGTCTCCGCAAGGCTCGCGAACTTGCCGCGCAGGTAACGAACTCTACGACCACGACTCGCGAGCAGCGCATTGCCGAAGCTGGGCGACTGCGCCGACAAGCAAGAGTTTGATCCTGATTGCGTTCCGCTCATCGCGCATTTGCCGCCATCGCGGCGGTCTCAGCGGATCGGGATCAACCCGATCCGCATCCCTTTTCCTAGGAAATCTCGCTCATGCAAATCCTGAACCGCATCGTTGACGCTCCCCCGGCGCTTCGCCGTTTCTTAGACGCTAGAGCCATGGGTGCTCCACGCGAAGAGTTGAAGCGACTCAGCGATCTCGCGTTGGCTGAGCAAGCGCAGCGCGCTGGCAAGCCGTTTCTGAAGCTTGTCGCCAGCGACGGTGAGTTGACGGACTCTCCGGAGGCCTGCTGATGCACGAGGGGACGATCAGATATCTGAAGGCAGATGCCGGCTATGGCTTCATCCGGCCGTCGGATGGCTCGTCGGATGTGTTCTTCAATTTCAAGCAGGTGCTTAGCCCTAGCACTCCGAGATTAGAGCAGCGCGTCAGTTACGACATTGGCACGTCGAAAGACGGCCGACACCGTGCCGAGCGCGTGAGACTGCTATGATAGATGCGGCCGTTCTGTATTTCGGCGCCAGACTTCGGTGGGAGCGGGGCAGAGTTAACCTGCGATCCATACGGCAGCAGCCCAGAAGACGCGTGCGAGAAAGTAAATCCAAACGCCCGTCATCGTTAGCAGTGCGCTCAACAGCAAGAATCCGAACACACGATCCTCACGCGGGTTCTCTTGATGCGAGTTCTTTTGGACCTCATGAACGGATACCTCCATCGTGTCATCGACATCTAATTCCCCAACCCTGGGGGAATTAAACCTAGATAGCCGCAGGGTGTCGGAATGGCGGGACATATTTATGGATGAGTGCCAACATCACGAAGGGCGACGGCGTGTACGTCTCTGACGGTGGCTACACGGTGCCGACCTCAGCATTTCCACGAAGCTAAAAAGGGCCGCAGGGTCCTGCCATTCCTGCGGCCCTTATCGCCATTCCACCCCCCGGTTAACGACCATGATTCCAGAGTTGGACCTGCATGTTGAGTCTCTAAAAACCGTTGCAGAACGAAACTTCGTAACTGTTGCGGCGACGCGACGCTAACGTCAGGAAGGCAGACTAAGTGGTGAATTGGAATTTGGCAGTGCCAGACTGGCAAGATCGCATCCGAAACGGGCGATCGTTGCTACCTTATTTGCCGGAATTGGATGAAGCGCTCGCGGCTAGGGCAGTCAAGATCTTCGATCGCCTTCGCTTGCCTGACGTGCAGGGAATGCCGCTGCTACGCGACGCGGTTGGCGATTGGTTTCGCGATATCCTGCGCGCGCTGCACGGATCAACCTGTCTAACGACGCGGGAGCGAATGATTCGAGAGATATTCCTCCTAGTTCCTAAAAAGAATTCGAAGACCACGAACGGTTCGGCGTTGATGTTGACCTCCTTGTTGCTCAACGATAGGCCGAATGCCGAATTCCTGCTGGTGGCGCCGTCGCATCCCATCGCGGAAATCGCATTCAAGCAGGTGGAGGGTATGATCGCTGCGGACGCGAAGCTATCGCGCCGGGACCACATGCGCGTGCAGCCGCATCTGAAGCGGGTAACTTGGCTCCCAACGGGCGCAACTCTTCAAGTCAAATCGTTCGATCCGAACATTCTGACAGGCGTGAAGCCGGCGGGCGCGCTTGTCGACGAGCTGCACGTCGTATCAACAGATACGAATGCCGATCGCGTTATCGGCCAATTGCGCGGAGGCATGCTCTCGCAGCCCGAGAGCTTCCTCGTCTTCATAACGACCCAAAGTGAGCGGCCTCCGGCCGGTGTGTTCAAGGCCGAGCTCGACAAGGCTCGCGCTATTCGCGACGGAAAGCGCGAAGGCGCGATGCTGCCTGTCTTGTACGAATTTTGCGACGACGTCGCTGCAACTCGTGAAAAATGGGAAGACCCGGCAAATTGGCCGATGGTGCTGCCAAACCTTGGGCGCAACCTGACAATTGATCGGCTCAAGAGCGAATTCCAAACAGCGAAAGACACTAGCGAGGAAGAATTCCGTAGATGGGCGTCACAGCATTTGAACGTGGAAGTTGGCCTGGCTTTGCGTTCAGATCGATGGGTGGGCGCCGATCATTGGGAGGCGTGCGGCGACAAGTCCTTAACGCTAGATGCACTCCTGGAGCGCTGCGAGGTAATCGTTTGCGGTTGCGATGGAGGCGGAATGGAGGATTTGCTCGGCTTCGCGGCAATTGGCAGAGAAAAAGGAACTCGCCGATGGCTTCACTACGCGCGTGCATGGGCACACAACATTGTGCTCGATCGGAGGAAGCAGATTGCGCCGATCCTGCGCGATCTTGAAGCATCTGGCGATATGACAATTGTCAACCACATCGGCGATGATGTGGAAGAATTGGCTTCCATAGTTGAGCAGATCGACAGATCTGGTCTGTTGCCGAAAGAAAATGCAATTGGCGTGGACCCGGTAGGTATCGGACAGGTGCTTGACGCGCTTGCTTGCCGTGGCATCGATAATTCAGACAAGCGTCGCATCGTTGGCGTATCGCAAGGCTGGCAACTTGGCGGCGCGATCAAGACTCTCGAGCGGCATCTCGCGGACGGCTCATTCCTCCATGGCGCTCAAGCGTTGATGGCGTTCTGTGTCGGGAACGCAAAGGTCGAACCTCGCGCCAATGGCATTTTGATCACGAAGGCTGCGAGCGGAGTGGGCAAGATCGATCCTCTTATGGCGACCTTTTGCGCCACCTCGCTCATGTCGATGAATCCGGAGGCGAACGTGTCCATTTATGAAAATCGCGGCTTCTTGGTGGTGTAATATGAAGACGTTTTGGCTAACGGCATCGCTCGGCGAACTGAATCTCCACACTCTGGTCAAATCCGACTTGGTCGACGAGATCGTCGCGCACTGGCAGGGCGTGGCCGACAAGGTCGACCCGTCAAACCAGATAGGCGCTACGCGTGATTTCATCATCGACAACGTTCTCGCGAACCGCCATCACACTAACGAGGATATCGGTGAACTTGTCAGCGAAGCGTTCATTTGGCTCATAGCCAAGGGCAAGCTAGGTCCCGCAATTCTTCCGTTCATGCGCCGCGGCGAAATGTCGGTCGCCGTCGAGATCAGCAAGGTCGACGGTCCTGGGTCGTTCTACAATTTTCGCACCACCGTGGATGAGGATACCGCCGCGCAGATGAGGATTTAGCGCGAATGGATGAGCAGCATCCATCGGAGCTGAGCAGCACCGAAATCATCCGAGAACTTCGCATGAAGGCCTTCTTTTGGCGCCAAGAGGCAGAGCGCTTCGCCGGACGTCCTGAAGAGCAGATATGCCTTGAACATGCCCTGCACGCCGAGACGCTGGCTGCTGGATTTCTCCTCATTTCCGGGCAGCCTTTGGGGATAGGGCCGCAAACGGTCCTTTCCAAGCATTAACCATTTGGCGGTATCGTGCTGGCCGTTTCTCGATACCATCTAGGAAGGACAGCGAACTTTCAGTGCCAGCCAGGCGTTTCAAAGTGCCTTGACACCTATCGACCCGGTACGACATGAATGAAGCGATTTTGGAGGATCGTTCCGTGAGCGCAACTGCCAAAAAAGAGTCCAAGAGGAAGGGTGGCAAGACCTTTGCTGACGGTCTCGTAATGGGTTTGGCGGCTCCGGGACTCTTCCTTTCGGGGCGCTTGACCGCATATACGTCATCACGCACCTCCGAGCTGGGAAAGGTGTGGGGCGATGTCGGAGAGTTCATCAGAGAGTCTTCCGACGCGCACCGCGCAGGTCAGCGACCCGCCGGAAGCAAGAAGCGCTGACGGCGCGCTAAAGGATATCGACCAATTTCTAGAGCGACAGGGGGTTCCGTCTTCGAAGCGGAGCTACGTCATCGAACGGGTGACGACCGAAATGCGTGCCCATCGCGGCCCATTGCCGGCTGTCGAAGACTTCAAGGGATACAATGAAGTATGCCCAGGCGCGGCCAGGGAAATCCTCGATATGGCCGTTCGCCAGCAGGGACACGCTCACTGGATGGATCGCTATAGTGCCAGAAGTGAGTTCTGGCTGCCAATCGCAGGCATAGTTGCTACCGTTGTTGTCGTGGCTGGCACCCTCTGCATCGGCACTTACTTGGCCATGAACAATCACGAAAATCTTGCCATCGGCGTATTCAGTGGGACGGGCGTGGTTGCGATCGCCGGAGCATTCCTGCAGCGCAAGAAAACCGAAGAAGCGGAACAGCAGCCCGAGCCAGAGCCCGAACCGCCATCGCGCAAAATGACCCGTCGAGAAAGGCGCGAGCGCGCCTCCGAACTCAGGCGGCGATAGCCAAGCTTGAATGGGCCAGATCTTGATGCGGACAGCTTGTCCGCCATCCCCGCGATCCTGTCACGGTCACGGATACTCTGCGCTCGCCAATTTTTCCGAACTCCCGTTCCTCGGCCCGGGCCCTTTTGATAATACCCTTCAAGGTTGAAAACCGGGGATAACTCGGATTGTGGCCAATGGACAGGAGCCGGGAAAAAGTGGAAAGATCCCCGCGCCATCGGAAGAGGGCAAAGTGCAAGGGCCCCGATCTCGCCAGCCCCGGTCGGGGCCTTTTTGCTATTCGGATGCAGATTAGGACAGTGCTACGCACAGTAATTGTCCGGAATGCCAGTGGTCCGGAAATACCTCTAAGGTAGTTCCGCCGGGGCTGGCATTTCATCCCGAACAAGATTTCAACCGGCAAGGGGTCGCTGCAAGGCGACCCCTTTCGATTCTCACACTCTCGGAGGGAAGGCGCGATATGGAAGTGAGGCCCCAGCCAAGCCCCGGCTGGGGCCTTTTCGTTTGGCGCCGAGGGGAAAATCACATTCACACTGGGTCCTGGGCCAGTTTCAGGTCTGGAACCGTCGCTGCTAACCGGCGTTAGGATTTCGGCAGGCGTGGGGAGCGAGAGCTATGCTGCGGGATGGACGCACCTTCGAGCTGTTGCGGCGCTACCGAATCTGGACCTCCTTAAGGCTATTGGCGCAAGAGGTGCCACGCCTCCATCCGTGGCAGGCGGCGCCAATATGCAAGATATGCAATAGCGAGATGACGTGGTCTCGGTCATCCCTTGATGCGCCAGGCCGTGAGATCATCCACGTATTTGCCTGTTTGGAGTGCGGAGCGATTACCGAAACCGAGACGGCTGTACGCGTCGAGCAATAAAGCCGATCTGCTGGGCGTCGATCGACAACAGTATCTAGCTTGCCAACCTCGACAGCCTTCTTAAGACCTTTCCAGCTTGTCCTGCTCTGCCCGCGCGAGCGCCTTCGCCCGTTCCTCGGCGGTGGTGCTGTCGACCAGCTCGGGGCGCGTGCGGCGGCTAGGGAGGTCGTCCCAGTAGAAGTATTTTGATGGCCGTCCGTCTGGGAAGCGCACCTCAAAGCTCCCGCAATCCGGCACTGCCTCGTGACGAATGATGCGGATGCGGGTCACGCGAAAGCTTCCTTGACGCGCGCTATAGAGGGGTGGCTCCGGTTCTTTACCTTGAGCCAATCCTTAGACCGTCCTCCTCGGTAGGAACGGTCACTTCGCTTCGAAACCAAGCCCTCTAGTCCCATACGGCAGGCAGCGCGGAAGAGATCGGGACCAATGGCGCCGGTCTCGAACGGGTTGATGAAGATCCCGTCCGGCCTTCCACGGAGCAACCGTTCCAGGTTGGCTTTACGCATCGAAAGGGGCAACGCTCGGACATCTTCGCCGCCAACCGCGAGCACATCGAAAGCGCAGAGCTGCACCTCCGCGTTGTGCTTGCCAGAGTGCAAGGCGTCGAAGTCCGAAACCCCGTCAATGCCTAGAATGACAGCTTCGCCATCGATGACGAATTGGCTGTTACGGTTCTTGAGCGCGGCTTCCGTGATCCACGGGAAGCGTCGCGTCCAATCGTAGCCACCTTTGGTAATCAGCCGCACGCGGTCGCCATCGCGCTCAACACGAAGGCGATACCCATCGTACTTTACTTCATGAAACCACTCGGCACCGGCTGGCACGGCCTTGCCCAGTGTCGGCAGGCAAAACTCGAAACGCATGGGCCGAAGATAGGCATCCCGCTTCGGATTGCGAATCCTCAACGAAGAGGCCCCAGCTTAGGGGACAAGCTGGGGCCGTCGTCACACAGAGATCAGTACCCAACTGTCGGGATCAGGTACCGAACCGGCAACCTGCTTCAGGACCTTTCGTTCCTAAACCAGCGGACTCCACAAAGCACGCAGGATGCAACGAAAAGCCCGGCACATAGGCCGGGCTTGATCGAGAATAATGCAACGTGAGCCGCAATTGGCCCTATCTGGCCCAAAGCTCACGCTGCCGTCTGCCTGTTTTCCAACATTCACCATCGTGGAATCTGGCGCATTGGAGGTACCCAATTCGCGGCGGGGAATTAGGGTGCTGGTCCAAATTCGGACACTCAGAAACCGAGATTAGGCCACCTCAAGTTCTGCACACGGTCACTACGTGTTCAGCGTTTGTGACGCCCACTACCTCTAAGGGGGTAGATAGGTTCATGTATGTTCTTGGCTGTCCGCACTCGCGAGGGGATTGACCCCCTCCATTTGGAACCAAAGGTTCCAATGGAACTTGGTTGAGTCCACCGGACGCCTTACCGCCGATTCCGTCCGGTGCGGAATGGCGGCCCCAGCCCCAAGCCCCAAGCCTAGCTGGGGCCGTTTGGTGTGACACTCGCTGACGGCGCGCGGGGACTGTCCTAACTGGGACACTCGCAATTTGAAATTCGCACACTGCGGTTTGTTAACCCGGATAATGCTGGATTGAGGCTGGGCAATCGGCTTCGCCATTGCCCGGTACCCTCGGGCCCCAGGTCTTTTTTGAGAGCTGGGGCCTTTTCTTTTGTCGGAGGGCACGCCCCCTTTTCAGCCACCGCCAGCCGAGTTCGTCCAGCCTCGGGGGTGGCCCTCTTTCTGCGGTCTAGCTTCCTTCGTTTCTGATGTCAGGAAGAGCCTGATCTATGGTGCTTTGTGCGCGAATGACGGCTCGGTCTCTCGAATCTTCTTCCCCCATGCGCAGCATAGGAGGCTCGCCTACAAGAACGCGCCACCGCCAAGCGTTCGAACTCGTACTTTCGTTTATGAAGTACTCGACGCCACGATAAATCATCTCAGCCAATGGGCCATTGCGCGAAGGTTTCGCCGCTCTTTCGGCAAGTCCGTCCTCGCTGCTTGCGAAAGCGCTGAGTACGGCCGTAAATCGCCTGGCGGGACCGCCCCAGGCGCTTGGCGATTTCGTCAGCTTGAACCCCGTCGTTGAGAAGGGAGCAGAGCATAGCTTCATCGTCCGGCGACCAAGGCCGTGCGGTTGCGCGATCGTTGGACATCGATGAATCAGGCCGGAAGTGCAATCCGCAAACAGTAGCTGCGGGATCGTAAATGAACTTCTAAATATTCGGCATGTCCTCCCGGTCTCGACCATCATCGGCATCGGGCGCTACGTCGTCCTCGACTTCAGTGGGCGGCGGCGATCAAGGTGAGAACTCAGCGACAATCAGGGTGAGACTGCGCCGATGGGGCCGGACCGAAGGGAGG
>NZ_JBBIAM010000135.1:0-24034 GCF_054185185.1 Bradyrhizobium sp. UFLA05-153 | reverse complement strand
GCCATGGGGATCATCGCTGCAAGGGACTTGTCGGAAATGATCGAGCGCAGGTTGAGGAGCGTTGGAAACGTGTTGGGCAACAGGATCGAGAACAGGACGATCAGCGCGACGGTGATGATCGGCAGGCCGTAGACCGGCAGGAGCCGCGTGAGCTTCTGCGGCAGCGAAGCGCCGGCGAGATCGGCGCGCGTCGGCTCCAGAGCGTTCGACTCGATCGAATTCATTCCCATGCATTCCTCCCGACGGGCCTCTCGTCGGCCCCTGCGATTGTCCCTTACGCGGCCTCGGAGGCCGAGGCGGCGGTGATCAGGGCTTCGGTCGTCAGATCATCTCCGGCGATCTCGGTGATGATCCGGCCGCGGTTGAAGACCAGCGCGCGATGGCAGATATGCGCGACTTCCTCGAAATCGGTGGAGACGACGACGACAGCGAGTCCCTCTGCGATGGCGCGCGCGATGAGCCGATAGATCTCCGCCTTGGCGCCGACATCGACGCCGGCGGTCGGATCTTCGGCCACGAGCAGCTTGCGGCCCGTCGCAAGCCATCGCCCGACGACGACTTTTTGCTGGTTGCCGCCTGAAAGTCCTTCGATTGCGAGATGCGGATCATTGGGCCGCAAACCCACCATGGCGCCGAGCCTGATGGCCTCTTCCGCCTCGCGCCGCGGCGCGAGCACATCGAACAGGCCGCGTCCGGAGGCGCCCGGGTTGAGGAAGACGTTCTCCCGGATCGACAGGGAGGCGGCGATCGATTCCTCTGTACGGTCGCGGGCAACGAGACCGATGCCAGCAGCCATTGCCGTCACCGGGCTGGACAGATCCGGCACCGAGCCGTCGATGCGGATCTCGCCGCGATGCGCCACCGCGCCGAACAGGGCGCGGCCTACTTCTTCCTGGCCGGCGCCGCGCAGGCCGACGAGGCCCAGGAGCTCGCCCTCGCGCACGTCGAAATCGACCGGCCCGGACTTCGGGGTGATCAATCCTTTCACCGTGACGCGGGTCGTGCCGGAGTGGCAGGCGGCTTTCTCGAACATGTCGAGCAGCGGCCTGCCGACGATCTGCCGCACCAGATCCTCGGGTGAGGTCTCGCTGATCGCATTCTCACCGACAAGCTGGCCATCGCGCAGGACGACAACGCGGTCGGCGATGCGGAAGATCTCGTCGAGCCGGTGCGACACGTAGATCATCCCGACGCCTTGCTGGCGCAAGCGCCGCAGCGCTGCAAACAACCGCTCCACCTCATCCGCAGGCAAGCTCGCCGTCGGCTCGTCGAGCACGAGGAAATCGCATTTGACGACGAGCGCCCGGGCGATGGCGACGAGCGATTTCTCGGTGCGCGACAGGCTCGATACCCGCGTGGTCGGATCGATATCGCAGCCCACCAGGGCGAGAGCCTTGGTTGCGCGCGCCTCGGCGCCGCGCCAGTCGATAAGGCCGAACGGCCGCGTCCGCGGAAAACCCTGGGCCAGCCCGACATTCTCTGCGACCGTCATCCATTCGACGAGGCCGAGATCCTGATGGATGAAGGCGACCGGCTGGTGATCGGCACGGCCACCCGGGGCATGATGATAGGATTCGCCTGCAATCGTCACCGCTCCGGCATCTGGACGATGGATGCCGCCGAGCACCTTGATGAGAGTCGACTTGCCCGCGCCGTTCTCGCCGAGCAAGGCGACGATTTCGCCTCGCTCGACGCCGAATCTGACGCCTTTGAGTGCGCGCGTGCCACCGAAAGACTTGACGATTCCATCAAAGCGCAGCGCACCCGACGCCATCCTTAGGTCCCCCTCCGCGATCGCCGGCCGGGGCGCGAACGATTGCGAGGATCCCGCAACCGGCGGCCGAGCTCTTTACGATGGCGAGCTTATTGTTATCGATAACATCGTAGCCGGTTAGTGGGAGCTGTCAAGCCGTGCGGCTCAGGTGCTTTCGCGTTCAATGACCTGGAAGGGGACAATCAATGTCTCTGGCCCCGGTGTTCGTTTCTCCCGAACGTCGTCGAGGGCGCCGAGCAGGACGCGGCCTGCCTCTAGCCCGATATTGCGGCAATCGACGGCGACAGTTGTGATCCTCGGCCAGCAGCAGCGCGAAACTTCGAAGTCGCCGAAGCCGGCAACCGCGATCCGGCCGGGTACCGCCCAGCCGCGGCGGTGGCACTCCATGATCGCGCCAAAGGCAGAGAGGTCGGATACGCAAACGGCCGCGTCCACATCAGGCCACTGCTCGATCAGGTGGACGATGGCTTCGCCGCCCTGTTCCATCGAGATTGGCGGATTGCCGAACGAGATGGTGCGCCCGGGTGGCAGGCCGAGCTCTTCGACTGCCCGCTTGTAACCGAGCCGGCGGTCGGCGCCGCGGGTGTCGCGCCTGCTCGCGCCGCCGATGAAGGCGATGTTGCGGTAGCCCTGATGGTAAAGCCGGTGCACGAGCGCGCGTGAAGCCTCGGCGTTGGAGAAGCCGACGACATGGTCGATCGGATCGGCGGGCAGGTCCCAGGTCTCGACCACCGGAATGCCGGCGGATTGCAGCATCCGGCGCGCCTTTGGCGTGTGCCGGCCGTCGGTGACGATGATCCCGTCGGGCCGGCGCGTCAGCATGGCCTGCACGAGTTGCTCTTCCTTATCCATGTCGTAGTCGGTGTAGCCGAGAAGCATCTGGAGCCCTTGGCTTTCGATTGCCTCGGTGATGCCGCGAGCGGTATCGGAGAAGTTGGAGTTGTTGATCGAGGGGATGAGCACAGCTACGAAGCCCGTCCGTTTCGAGGAAAGTGCTCCAGCGGAAAGGTCGAGCACATATCCGAGTTCTTCGACGGTCGCGAGGATCCGGCGCCGCGTTTCCTCGGAGACGGCACCGTCGCTCTTCAGCGCACGTGAGACGGTCATTGCGGAAACCCCGGCCCGTGCCGCCACCTCCGCCATGGTCGCCGGCCGCTTTGGGCTCTTCCTGATCTGAGTCCGCTTCATCTCAATGCAGTCTTTGCTTGGTGAACGTAGTCGGGATCGAAGCCGGCAAGCCGTCTCTGCCGAAGGATTTCGGTGCTGCAGCCGCGATGCCGAACGAGTTTATGGTATCGATATCAATCACCGCAATGGGGTCGATAGTAGAAAGGGTTCCAGGCAAATTGGCGGGAAACCGGCACGCAAGATCGAACGCATCCGGAACTACCTTCGCCTCACGGCGGGGGTTCGTGTCGCCACGCGAGCCACGCGGCAATCCGTATGCGCTACAGCATCGGTTCGAACTGGCAGTGAACGAGCAGTTCGGAAACGGAGGCGTTGTTCGGCAGCATGAGGGCGGTTTCGACGAGGCGAGCGATATCGCCCGGCTGGCTCATCTCATGGCGGGGGATCTCGTCGTCCTTCAGCGTCATGTCGGTGGCGACATAGCCCGGGCAGATGACGGTGGCCCGGATTCCTGCCGCGCGTCCCTCGCGGCGGATACCGTGGGTGAGAGCGACGACGGCAAATTTGGTCATGGCATAGCCGACATTGCTTCCGACGCGCTTGCCGGCGAGTGACCCCAGATTGATCACCCGCCCATGACCACAGGCGGCAAGATGGGGAAGGGCGGCCCTGACGAGGCGCAACGGACCTTTGACGTTGACCCGCCACATCTCGTCCAGCTCATCCTCGCCATCGTCGGACACGCGAACCCTGGGATTGATGCCCGCAGCATTGACGATGGCGTCCACACCGCCCCATCGCGCGATCGTTGCCTTGACCCATGATACCGGGCTCTCCGCGTTCTCCGCGTCGTAGCGGTGTGTCATGACCCTATCGCTCTCCGCGAGACGGCTGGGATCACGAAGTCCGGCCGAGACGCGAAAGCCCGACGCCACAAGCCGGTCGACGACGGCGCCTCCGATGCCGCGCGAGGCGCCGGAGACCATGACGATCCGATTGTTGACCTCGAGCATGTGCGGCTGTCTCCAGGGGGAAGGGTTAGCAAAAGACCGCGCGAATCTAACGGGACGCCGCTTACAGCCAGTAAGAGAAATTCGCTCTGCCGGTATTGGTGGCCCTTATGGCGTCGGCCGCCGAACCGGCCTCAGTTATCGGCTGTCCTTATGTGGGCAGACCGAATCCGTTCTATGCGTGCGCGTTCCCATGTACGTAGTGTTCCCGATCGCAAGAGAGCCGTGTGGATGGGATTTTCGGACTATCGAACGGCGTTGGTGACGGGCGCATCCTCAGGCATCGGGGCTGCGACCGTGCGTCGCTTGAGGGGCGAGGGGCTCGACGTCTACGCGGTCGGGCGTGATGCGGTCCGGTTGGCGGCGTTATCGTCCGAGACGGATTGCCACGTGTGCGCCGTGGATGTGGGCAATCTCGACAGCTTGACCGCGCTGGCGCAATCGGCTGCGTTCGATATTCTGGTCAACAACGCCGGTCAATCGCGGCGGGGCAACATCCTGGACACCGCACCTGATGACGTCGACACGCTCGTCGACGTAAATTTGCGGGCCGTCCTGCATCTCACACGTTTGATCGTGCCCGGCATGGCCAAGCGTGACTGCGGCCACGTCGTCAACATCTCGTCCATCGCCGGCCACTACGCTTTCGGCGAGAATGCAACGACGTTCAACTCATCCGTCGCCTATCACGCGACCAAGGCGGGCATCCATTCGCTGTCGCAGCAATTGCGCATCGATCTCTACGGCACGCGCGTTCGCGTCACCGAAGTATCGCCGGGTCGGGTTGCGACCAGCATTTTCCAGCATCCGGGCGTCGCAGAGGACGACGACAGCCGCTTCATTGGGGCATTCGAGACGCTTCAGCCTGAAGATATTGCCGACGCCATTGCTTTCGCCGTGGGATCGCCGGCTCGCATGAATGTCGCGATGCTGGAGGTCGTTCCGACACTCCAGGTCGTCGGCGAGCTCGGATTTGCGAGCCGATCCGAAGCCGCGCGGCTAAGAGAGAAGAGAAACGGAGTATCAAATGCCTGAACTTGCAACGCGCCTCAAGACCGTGAAGGTGTCCGCTTCGGCGGCAATGACGGATAAGGCGCGCGAGCTGCGTGATGCGGGCGTCCAGATCGTCAGCCTGTCGTCCGGGGAGCCCGACTTTCCGACGCCGCCGCACGCGATCGAGGCCGCGCATCGGGCTGCCCTGGTGGGGGATACCAAATATCCGGCGATGCCTGGAACCGTGGCCCTGCGAAAGGCCGTCCAGCGCAAGTTCAAACGCGAGAACAATCTCGACTATGCGCTCGACGAGATACTGGTCGCCAATGGTGGCAAGCAGATCATCTTCAACGCCCTGTTTGCCACCTGCGATCCGGGCGACGAGGTCGTCATCCCGGCGCCGGGCTGGATCACCTATGCGGATATCGTGCTCCTCGCCGAGGCAACACCCGTCGCCGTGCCCTGTCCGGAGAACAACCAGTTCAAGCTTCGGGCCGCCGACCTCGAGGCCGCGATCACCCCCAAAACCAAGTGGCTGATCCTCAATTTCCCGAACAATCCGACCGGCGCGGCCTGCACCCGCGCCGAGATGCGGGCGATTGCCGATGTCATGTTGAAGCATCCCGACGTCTGGATCCTTACCGACGACATCTACGAGCACCTCACCTATGACGGTTTCGAGTTCTGCACCATCGCGGAGGTTGAGCCCAAGTTGAAGAATCGCGTCGTGACCGTGAACGGCGCGTCCAAGGCCTACGCCATGACGGGCTGGCGCGTCGGCTATTGCGGTGGGCCCAAGGACCTGATCGCCGCCATGACCAATGTCCACGGTCAGGCGACCGGTGGCATCTGCACCCTGAGCCAGGCTGCTGCCGTCGCCGTTCTCGACGGTCCGCAGGATTTTCTGAGAGAGCGCGCCGATATTTACCGCAACCGGCGCGATCTGGTGGTCTCCCTCCTCAATCGGATCCCCGGAATCACGTGCCACAAGCCGCAGGGCACGTTCTACGTCTTCCCCAACATCGCTGGTTGCATAGGCAAGACGTCGCAAGGAGGGCGGCGACTGGACACCGACGCCGACTTCATTTCGGCGCTGCTCGAGGAGCAACATGTCGCGGCCGTTCATGGCGGGGCCTATGGAATGAGCCCATACTTCCGGATTTCCTACGCGACCGACACCGAGATCTTGAAGGAAGGGTGCCGCCGCATCGCGAATTTCTGCGAAGCCTTACGCTGACGGTGAGAGCGGATACTGGTGAGCGATCGGTCCCTTGTCGCTCGCCGGCATTGTCGCCGCCGCAGGCGCATCGATCGAAGTTTGGGCGGAGAATGCCAAACCGATTGTCATAACCGTTTGCAATGGCCCTAAACCGAGACAATCTTGGTGCCGTAGGATGTCGACACATAAGCTTCATCTAAAGAGGGGTAGGCCTTGGTATCGCACAGTCGAGGACGGCCAGCGATGACCACCAGCGACGATGCGGTGGCTATATTAGATGCCCAGCCAGAGATCCGGCAGGGATCGCGGTGGCGCCTGTATTTGCCCGCCGGGCTCCTGGCGCTCCCGTTGCTGCTTTTCCTGACTTACTTCTTCTTCTATCCCGCGATCACGCTGCTGCTGTCGAGCATCCAGACCCAGAACAGCCAGGGGATCATCGGGCGGCCGTTTACGCTCGCGCACTACGCGCGGCTGATTAACGTCGATCTCTATTCCCGGGTGTTCTGGAACACGCTGCGGATCAGCGTGATCACCTCGGCGCTTGCAACAGTGCTTGCCTATCCGGTCGCGTTGGTCATGGTCAAAAGCCGCCCCCTCGTGACGCGGATCATCACGCTCATCGTCATCGCGCCATTGGTCGTCAGCGTTGTCGTGCGCGGCTATGGATGGCAGCTCATTCTTGCAAACGGTCCGAAGGGGATGCTGAACTGGATCCTCATGACGCTGCACATCACCGACGGGCCGGTGTCGGTCCTCTACACGGAGATAGCCGTCGTCATCGGATCGCTGCACGTGTTCTTCCCGATGATGGTGTTGCCGCTGGCCTCGGCGCTCGGCAAGATCGATCCGAACCTGGAAGACGCGGCGCGCATGCTTGGCGCGCCCTGGTGGAAAGTGTTCCTCCGGGTGACACTGCCGCTGAGTATGCCCGGTTTCGTCGCCGGCTTCACCCTGGTGTTTTCACTCACCGCCGGATCCTTCGTCATTCCGGCGATCCTCGGTGGCGCCTCCGCGATCATGCTCGGCAACCTGATCGAGCAGCAGATCTTCGTCGTGTATGACTGGCCGTTCGGCGCTGCGATCGCGGTGATCCTGGTTGGCGTCGTGTTTGCGGTCAACGGCTTCTCCATGTGGCTTCTCGAAGGCCGCCGTCTGCGGAGGGCAAGCTGATGGACGAGCGCTTCTCAGGCCTCGGCGCCTTCATCCTCTATGCGATCACAACCGCCATGATGATCTTCATCCTGGCGCCGCTCCTGCTCGTCATGGCGGTGTCGGTCTCCGACTCCTATTTCGTGACGTTCCCACCGCAAGGTTTCACGCTGAAATGGTACGCCAAGGTCCTGGGGGATCGCGACTTCCTTGAAGCGATGCGGCTCAGCATCCTGCTCGCACTCGGTACGACCGCGGGCTCGCTGCTGTTCGGTGTGCCGGCCGCCTTTGCGCTGGTGCGCGGAAACTTCGTCGGCCTGGCGGCAATCAAAGGGTTTCTGCTGTCGCCGCTCATCTTCCCCTCGCTGGTGACGGGCCTGGCCCTTCTTCAGGTCCTGACGAAGCTTGGATCCCAGGACGCGCGGCTGAACCTGCTGATCGGGCATATCGTCGTGACGTCGCCCTACGTCATCCGCACCGTCGTCACCAGCCTCCAGCTCGTTGACGAGAACCTGGAGGACGCCGCGCGCACGTTGGGGGCCAATCGGCTGCGCACCTTCTGGCGCGTGACGCTGCCGCAGATTGCATCCGGGGTCGCGGCCGGCGGACTGTTCGCCTTCATGGTGTCGTTCGACAATTATCCGGTCACGATGTGGCTCGCCAATTCCGAATATTCGCCCGTGCCGCTGGTGCTGATGCGGCAACTGGTCAACGTCTTCGATCCTTCCGTTCCTGCGATGTCGACGATCATCATCCTGATGGCGATGGTCGGTGTCCTCTTGCTGGAGAAGTTGGTGGGCCTTCGCCGTGCGCTGGCCGCCTGATGTTTGTTCTTGAATGGAGATTTGACCCATGAGCGTGACACGTAGGACTCTCATCAAGGCCGGTGCAGCCACGATTGCATTCCCGTCGATCATCAGCCGGGCATCGTCGCAGGATGCCAAGCAGGTCCATATCGGCGTCTACAACTCCGCGCTGGGCAAGCTCATCCAGAAGGAGGTCATTCCCAAGTTCGAGGCGGAATTCAAATGCCGCGTCTTCACGATCGAGGGGGCGACGCTCTCCAATATCGCCGCGCTTCGCGCGACCCGTGACGCGCCGCGGTACAGCGTCATGATGATGGACGATGTCGGCATACCCCAGGCGAAGCAGGAGGGGCTCATCGACAAGCTCGACGCGAGCAAGATCCCCAATCTCGAGAAAGTATATCCGCGCTACATCTTCGAGGAGGGCTACGGAGTCGGGTTCTCGATCTCCAGTGCAGCCCTGTTCATCAATCCGCAGGTGACCAAGCCGATCGAGAGCTATGAGCAGATCTTCGATGCGAAGTATCGCAAGCAGATTCTCCTGAACACGCCCAAGAATACCCAAAGCGTGCTCATGCTCATCGTCGCAACATCGCTGGCGACGGGCAAGCCGCTCAAGGAGGCGCAGTATCTCGTCGACAACGGCTGGGACAAGCTGGCTGCACTCAAGCCGAATGTCCTCACGATCTATGACAGCGAGGCGCAGGTGCTCCAGGTTGCGCAGGGGCAGGCGACGATCGGCGGCATCGAGTATTCGAAGGCGATCTATCCGCACACGGCTAAGGGCATGCCGATCGACATGACGTTCCCCAAGGAAGGCGCGTTCACGGGCATCAACAGCATGACTCTGGTCAAGAATGCGCCGGAGCCGGAATTGGGTGCGGCATTCATCAACCGGATCCTGGAGCCGTCGGTTGCCAAGATGCTGTCCGAGCAGACGCTCAGCGCGCCTTCGGTCAGCGGCATCGACTTCAAGCCGGAGACGGCGAAGTTCCTCGCGTACCCCGATACCAAGGCGACCGATCTCGGGCTCTTCACGCCGGACTGGAAGTTCATCGTTCCGCGCCGCGGCCCCTGGCTGGAGCGCTATAATCAGGTGTTCACGAGCTGAGCGGAGCAGCCATGAAGTCGTCCGAGGTCAGGCTTGAACGCCTCTGCAAGGAATACAACCGCATGGTCGCGGTCGACAACGTGTCCCTGACGATCGAGCCGGGCCACATGATCGCTCTGCTCGGTCCAAGCGGATGTGGCAAGACCACCTGCCTTCGCATGATCGCCGGCCTGATCCATCCGACTTCCGGCGACGTCTTCGTGAACAATCAAAGGATGACCGGCGTCCCGGTGCATCGTCGCAACGTCGGCATGCTGTTTCAGAACTACGCGCTGTTTCCGCATCTCACCGTCGAGGAGAACATTGCATTCGGCCTCGAGATGCGCGGGATCGCCAGGGCGGAGGCCGCGCAGAAAGTGGCTTCGGCGCTCAACCTCGTTCAGCTATCGAACTTCGGGAAGCGGTATCCCGCCCAGCTCTCCGGTGGCCAGCAGCAGCGCGTCGCACTGGGGCGGGCCCTGGTGATCGAGCCGGCGATGCTGCTGCTCGACGAGCCGCTGGGAGCGCTGGACAAGGGGCTGCGCGAAAGCATGCAGGTGGAGTTGCGGGCCCTCCAGCGCCGGCTGGGTTTGACCACGATCATGGTGACGCACGATCAGGACGAAGCCCTGACAATGGCGGACCAGATCGTGGTGATGCGGGACGGCAAACTCGAGCAGGTCGGCTCCGCAACCGAGATCTACCAACGGCCGACGTCGAAGTTCGTCGCGAAGTTCATTGGTGCCTCCAATCTGTTCGAGGGCCAGGTCGAGCAGCGGAATGGAAACGGCGCAATCATCCGTGTGTCGCAGGGTTTGAGCCTGTTGGTCGACGAGGTTCCGGCGTCGGCCGCCGACGTCATGGTCTCGATCAGGCCGGAGGCCATCGTCGTCGAGGAGGCCGGCCAGAGCGGTGCCGTGGGTCGCCCCAACAGCGTCGCTGCGCGTGTCGATCAGGTCGTCTATCGCGGCTTCGTCAGTCACTATTATCTGAAGATGGCGAGCGGCGAGCAGCTCATCGTATTCGAGCAGAATCAATCGCAGCAGTCCGGCTTCCGTTACTCGGTCGGCCAGGAAGTCGTTGCAAGCTGGAATGCACCGAGCAATCACGTGATCGCGCGTCACTGACCTTTGGACGCGCAAGAGGCGGGCAGGTCGCGCAACGCAAGTCGACGCGCGTCAGGCCGCGTCCGCAACTGAGCCGCCTCGCCAGTGATCGATATCCGCTATACCGGCAGAGCGATAACGTCTTGGATCGCATCGTGCCGGATACCTAGATTGAAGATGGCGACGCTCTGCCGTGCGCCGTTTTCCGGGGTAACCCTTGTCGATCAATCATCATGCCTCTCCCTTCGTCGGCGTGCTCGAGAAGGATCCGAAGATCAGCCTGATCGGCACGCTGGCGATGCTGGTGGAAGCGCCGGGAGAGTTCGACCTGGTTCAGCAGGGACGGATCTGGGCTCTTGCCGACGCGCTCTCGTCCTGGCCCAACGTTCAGGAAGCCGTTGTTGGCGTCACCAACGTCATGCTCGCATTCGAGCAGCCACCGGATGATATCGACGCGCTGGGAGCGTCGCTCATCGAACTGTGGCATCGACTCGCCCCGCGCAACGCCGACGGCAAGCTGATCGAGATTCCAGTCGTCTATGGCGGCGAACTCGGCTTCGACCTGCCGGCAGTGGCCGCGCGCGCAGGCTTATTGGAGCGCGAGGTGATCAGGATCCACAGCGAGGGGGAGTACACGGTCTGCGCGATCGCAAGCTCGCCAGGCTTCGGCTACCTCCACGGCCTCGATCCACGCATCTACATGCCGCGCAAATCCGTGCCGTCGCTCAACATGCGCGCGGGCTCGGTGACCATCGGCGGGATGCAGACCGGCGTCGCTGCCCTGGACAGCCCGAACGGCTGGAACGCGATTGGCTGGGCTCCCGTAGCGATGTTCGATCCCCGGCTGGAGCAGCCGTCGCTCATGATGCCAGGCGACCGTGTCCGGTTCAGAATTGATCGGATTGAGCTATGATCGAGATCCTCGCCAGCCACGCCTTCAACACCATTCAGGACCTCGGCCGTCGCGGCGCGCGCCGTTTCGGCGTCAGCCCGTCCGGCGCGATGGATCCCGTCGCGCTCGAAGCCGGAAATGCGCTGCTCGGCAACGACGGTGATGCCGCGAGCATCGAGGTGCAGACCTTTCCGTTCCGCCTGCGCTTTCTGGCAGACATGGCGTTTGCGCTCACGGGGGCCGATCACGACGCGACGCTCGCCGGCCGGACCGTCCCACCCTGGTGGTGCATGCGGGCCAGCGCAGGAGACATTCTCACGATCGCCTCGCCAAGGCGCGGTGCGCGCGTCTATGTGGCGTTCGAAGGAGGCATCGACGTGCCGCGCGTGCTGGGCTCGCGCAGTACGCATCTGCGCGCCGGCTTCGGTGGACTGGAGGGGCGCCCCTTGCAGGCAGGCGATATCGTGCCGACCGGGAGCGCACGGAATGATGCGTCCAAGCACGTCGACTTCGGCGCCGAGCCGCCTGATATGGCAATTGCCGGTTCCGAGCCCGCGGAGGACCGCGTGTTGCGTGTGCGTGTCATGCGCGCCGGAGAGCACATACTGTTTTCGGAGGCGATGCGCGCGACGTTCTGGTCGACGAAGTGGAAGATCAGCGCCCGGAGCGACCGGGGAGGATATCGTCTGACCGGAGGCAAGCTGACATTGGCCGCACCGGTTGAGATGCGCTCGCACGGCGTGGTGGCAGGCGTGGTGCAAGTGCCGCCGGCCGGTGAGCCGATCATCCAGATGAGCGACGCCAACACTGCCGGGGGCTACCCGAAGATTGCCGCCGTGATCCAGGCCGATCTCTGGCGGCTCGGTCAGGCGCCGCCGGGTTCATTCATCGCCTTCGAGGAGGTCGGCTATCAGGACGCCGTCGCAGCCATGGCACCCGTCACCAGCTATCTTGCCGGGCTACGCGCAACCGCCGACCTTTATCGCGCACTTTGAGATGGACGGCCGCAACAAACAAAGGATGGTGCAAACATGAAAATCGGCATCAATTCGGACATGGGCGAAGGTTTTGGCAATTATCGCATCTGCGACGATGAGGCGCTGATGGGTATCGTCTCCTCGGCCAATGTAGCTTGCGGCTTCCATGCCGGCGATCCCATCATCATGGATCGCATGGTGCGGATGGCCAAGGCGAAAGGGGTTGAGGTCGGCGCCCATCCAGGGCTGCCGGATCTTCTCGGGTTCGGTCGCCGAGTGATCCAGATGGACGCTACCGAGCTCGAGAAGCACATGGTTTACCAGATCGGTGCGCTCCAGGCGATTGCGACCAATGCCGGCCATCGCGTGACCCATGTCAGCTTCCATGCTGCGATGGGCAACATGGTGAACGCGGATCCCGACATGGCCGACGTCGTTGCGCGTGCGATCGCGGCCATCAATCGCGACTTCATTGTATTCTCACAGCCTGACGCCGAGATCGTGCGTGCCGCGCGCAAGGTCGGCTTACGGGTGCTGACGCTGTTTCTCGCCGATCGCGCCTATGATGAGAATGCGCACCTCGTGTCCCGCAAGCTCCCCAATTCGGTCATTACCTCGCCGGAAGCCGTTGCGGAGCGGGTTACCCGCTTCCTGGACAGTGGGACGGTGAAGACGATCGAAGGCAAGTCGATCAAGGTCGACGCGCGCTCGATTCTCATTCACAGCGATACGCCCGGCTCCGTGAACCTGGCGGCCACCGTGAGGCGCGTGGTAGAGCAGGGCGGCGGCGAAGTTGCGCCAGCGACAGTATTGGTCGGGTAATCGCGATAGTTGCGGGTAGGTCGCGTACCGTCGCTCAGGTCAGGCGGTCTCAGCGGTCGGACGAATGCTGGCGATCGGCGTTCCGTAGCCGACCATCGCGCCTGCCTCCGCGGTGATCGCATCGAGGATGCCGGCGGCCGGCGAAAGCACGGGTGCATAGAGCAGCCCGATCTTGACGAGGCCGACGATCGCGCCGGCTTCGATCTGCTGGCCGGGTTCGGCGAACGGCTTCGCCCGCCACGGGTGCGTGGCGAGAAAATGTCCGGCAACATCCGCCTTGGCAATCACGAGCGTCTCTTCGGAAGAGCTGATTGCGTCGGCGCGCACCGACGATGTCATGCCGATCGCGCTCGTTTCCATGACGAGCTTCAGGGACTGTCCCTCGTCGTCGATCTCGATCGATGTGACGCCGGACGTCTCCAGCAACTTCGCCAGGCGTTCGATATGGGTCATGTCTATCGGCATCCTTGAAGCTCCGCGAAAAGGCGAACATCGGCCCTGAGCCGATCGAGATAGACCGAGACTTCGTCCTCTGCTGCTAGCGCGTCCGCATAGGCCGTCTGCTCGAAGCGCAGTGTGCTGCCGAGCCGCGCCTGTGCAACGCGCCACATGTCGGCCTTGATCACGGTCGCGATTTTCGGATAGCCACCGGAGGTCTGCGCGTCGCGCATCTGTATGATGGGCTGCCCGTTCGGCGGGATCTGGATGACACCCGGGACGATGCCGTGAGACCGCTTTTCGATCGGCGAGACTGGATTTACCGCGAGGCCTTGCAGCCGATAGCCGTAGCGGTTGCTCTGTGGCGTGATCTTCCAGCCGCTGCGCCAGAACAATTTTTGCGCGGTACTATCGAACGCGTCGTATTCGCCAGCGATGATGACCCTGACGGTGGTATCGCCGGCCGGCATGTTCGGTCGGGCGAGAACGAGATCGGCCGGCCCGACCCCGAGATCGCTGGTCTCCGCGGACGGGTTGGGCGCGGCGCAAGGCAGGACATCACCCGTTTGTAACGGTCGCCCCTCAAAGCCGCCAAATTCGCCGCGAAACTGCGTACTGCGCGATCCCAAAACGACGGGGACGTCGATGCCGCCGCTCAGGGTGAGATAGCTTCGTGCACCACGGGACATCGCCTTGATGGTGAGAATCTCCCCGGTGCGGGCTCGCGATCGCCACCACGGCGGGATTGCGCGGCCTCCGACGTCGGCCTCGACCTCGGCGCCCGTCAGCGCGAAGGCCATATCGCGGCCAAAGCGAAGCTTGAACGGGGTTACCGGGATTTCGATGCCGGCCGCGTTCTCGTCGTTGCCCAGGAGAATGTTGCCGGCGCGCAAGGCGACGTCGTCCATCGCGCCCGACGTGCCAACCCCGAACCGATACTGGTCGAAGCGCCCCAAATCCTGGACGCTGGTCGGCCCGAGCGCGGAGAGGATCTCGATCAACGAATCACCCGTTCAATCTCGAACCGGATGGTGTCGCCCGGCGCAAGCGCAGCCGGCGTCGTCCAGCACGGATCGAAGAATATCCAGCTCGTGTGCCCGATGGCGTGCCAGCCGCTCGGGCCCGGTGAGGCCGAAACGCCCGTCTGCGATCCTCCGATGGAGACCGAGCCGCCCGCGGAGCGCTGGAGCGGAGTCTGACGCCTGGGCATCGATATCCGCGGATCCATGCCGCCGAGGTAGCAATAGCCGGGGTGGCTGCCCAGCGCGAAGACGGTGTAAAGGGGCGCAGCGTGGATAGACACCACGTCGTCGATGGACATGCCGCAATGATTGGCAACAGCCTGGAGCGAAGCGCCGATTTCACCGCCATAGGTCACAGGCAGCCTGATCTCGCGGCCGCCGATCGTGAGCTCCTGCGCTTCATTCCAGGCATCGTTGAGCGCGGCCATCAAGGTACTCGGATCGCGCGGCGGCGTCTCGAAGGTCAACATCAGGTTCGTGATGAGGGGAATTGCCTCGCGGATTCCCGGCCATTTCGAGGCCGTCGTTGCGAGGGTCCAGATGCGTCGCTGGTGCGGCAGGTCGAACGGGCCGGGCGCCTCGAACAAGATTGCGGTCGTCCCGAGCAGGCTGATCCGGGGCCGGTCGCTCGCCGTCATTGCGCAGCCACCCGCGCAGCCATCCAATGTTCGAGATGGTGGATGTTGCAGCCACCGCGACGGAACGCGGGATCAGCGAGAATGGCCTGATGCAGCGGCACATTGGTTCGGATGCCATCGGCGCGCAACTCGGACAGTGCGACGCGCGCGCGCGCCAGGGCTTCATCGCGTGTGCTGCCATGGGCGATGAGCTTGCCGATCAGCGAGTCGTAGTGACGAGGAACAGGAGCGCCGGAGGCCATGTGAGTATCGACGCGGATGCCTATGCCGCCGGGAACATCCCAGCGCGTGACCGTGCCCGGCGAGGGGGCGAACGTGGCGGGATCCTCGGCATTGATACGAAACTCGATCGCATGGCCGACGCGCCTGATGTCGGCCTGCGCGATCAGCAACGGCTCACCCCGCGCGATGCGGATCTGCTCCTTGACGATGTCGATCCCGGTGGTCATCTCGGTGACGGGGTGCTCGACCTGGACGCGAGTGTTCATCTCGATGAAGAAGAACTGGCCGTCCTCGTAGAGGAATTCGAACGTGCCCGCGCCCCGGTAGCCGATGCGCCGGCAGGCTTCGACGCAGCTCAGGCCGACCTGCTCGACGAGCGCGCGGTCGATGCCAGGAGCGGGCGCCTCCTCGACGACCTTCTGGTTCCTGCGCTGGAGCGAGCAGTCGCGATCGCCGAGCCAGAGATGGTTGTCGTGCTCATCGCAAAGGACCTGAATCTCGATATGGCGGGGCTTCTCGAGGAACTTTTCGATGTAGACGGCCGGGTTCTTGAAGGCCTGGCTTGCCTCCGCACGTGTCAGCGCGAGTGCGTCATCCAGGTCGCGCTCATCGCGCACGATCCGCATGCCGCGCCCGCCGCCGCCGCCGGCCGCCTTGATGATGACGGGATATCCAATCTTGCGCGCGATGGCGCGCACCTCCGCCGGATCATCGGGCAAGGCGCTGTCCGGTCCAGGCACGCAAGGGACGCCCGCCAGCCGCATCGCCCGCTTGGCGGCGACCTTGTCGCCCATGGTCCGGATGCAGTCCGCCGGGGGGCCGATGAAGGCGAGGCCGGCCTGCGCGACGCGTTCGGCGAATTCGGCACTTTCCGACAGAAATCCGTAGCCGGGATGAATGGCCTGGGCGCCGCTGACCTCCGCCGCAAGCAATATCGCGGCTGGATTGAGGTAGGTCTTGCTCGCCGAGGCCGGCCCGATGCAGAGCGCCTGATCCGCGAGGGCAACATAGCGCGCGTCGCGATCCGCTTCCGAGTGAACGACGACCGTCTTTAGGCCCATCGCCCGGCAGGCGCGCTGGATGCGAAACGCGATCTCACCTCGGTTGGCGATCAGGACCTTGTCGAACATCAGGAAGGCCCCGCAGGAGCGATCCGGAACAGCGGCTGTCCTGCTTCGATCTCGTCACCGTTCTCTGCAAGGACAGCGAGGACGACGCCAGATGTCTCGGCGGCGACGTCGATAAAGGTCTTCATCGCCTCGATGATGCAAATTTTCTGTCCGGCCTCGATTCTGGCACCGACCTCGACCAGCGGCGGCGCATCCGGCGCCGCAGCTCGGTAGAATACGCCGTGCATGGGAGCCGATACGATGATCTCGTCGGTGCTCGCAGGGACCGGTGGGCGGGCCGCCTCGCGCCTGGCGACGTGAATTTCCTCCGATCCGGGCTCAGCAGGAAGCAGGGCGGGGACCGCTCCGCGCGCGGGGTTTTTCAGGATGCGAATGCGCGTCCCGTCTTGCGTCAGCTCCAGCTCCGCGATGCGGGATCGCGAGACCAGATTGATCAGTTGTTCGATTTTAGCGAGATCCACGGTGATCGTCCTCTGCGTCGAGTCGCGATCCTTAGCCCTTCGTCCTCAGGTCGCCGTCTGCCGGCTTCTCTGCGCGAAGTTGAGGCCACCGACGACCTGCTGCGTTGGTAGCACCTCCATGAACGCGACGTTCATGCGCGCAGGGGAGCCGATTGCGAAGGCGATCGAATTGGCGATGTCCTCTGGCTGGAGGGCTTCATAATCGTCGAAGAAACGGCGCTTGGCCTCGGCGAGGTCGCCCAGGAGCCGCCCGAAGACTTCCGTCTCCACGCGTGCTGGCGACACCTCGGTCACGCGAACCCTGGTGCCGTAGAGGTCGACGCGCAACTGCTGCGAGAGCGAATGAATGCCCGCCTTCGTCGCGTGGTAGACCGTGTTGCCCCCTCCGAAGGCATAATGGCCAGCGATGGAGGAGATGTTGACCACGTGGCCAACATCGCGCTTCGCCATTCCTGGCACGATCAGGCGCGTGAGATGCAGAACCGCCCGCAAATTGACGTCGATGAGCGCATCGACGTCATCGGGTGTCGTGTCCAGGATGTTGCCGCGCCGGGACTGGCCGGCGTTGTTGATGAGAACGTCGAATTCTGCCGATTGCGCCAGCGCCGCCAGCGCATCGAGGTTGCTCACGTCCACGGCGCATGAGCGGCAGCCGGTCTCGGCCGACAGGGTCGCCAGCCGGTCCGCATCGCGCGCCACGGCGTAGACCTCGAGCCCCTCGGCGCTCAGGCGGCGAACCGTGGCAGCCCCGATGCCCGAGGATGCGCCGGTGACCAACGCCCTTCGATAGTCCGAAAATGCCATTCGTACGGCTCCTCCGTGTATCGTTACCTATAGGCCCGGCCGGTTCCAGATGGTAAGAACATTTCCTTCTGGTCCCATAGCCCCAGCGTATTGCTGCTGCCGCCATGACAACCGCCTTCTCGGGAACCCCGTATTGGATACGCGTCGCCTCGAAGCCTTCGTCAAAGTCGTCGATCTCGGTAGCGTCTCGCGCGCGGCGAAGCTGCTCAACATCGCCCAGCCCGCGCTGAGCCAGCAGATCGCGAGCCTCGAGCAGGACTTCAAGCGAAAGCTATTGGACCGCAGCGCCCGCGGGGTCCGCCCGACCGAAGCCGGACAGATCCTCTACCGCTACGCCAAATCGATCCAGCGGCAGATCGACGAGGCGCGGCGTACTATTTTGGAGAACCGATCGGGGCTGACCGGCAACGTTACGATCGGCTTGGCGCCGCTCAGCTCGGCGGCGTTGCTCGCGACCCCGCTGCTGTTGCAGGTACGTGAACGCTATCCCGGCGTCGTGCTGCACATTTACGACAGTTCAGGGATCATGCTCAGCGAAATGATGCTGAAGGGCAGCATGGATATGGCTGTCCTGTACGGCGATCGTCCGGTGACTGGTCTCGACTACAAGCCGCTGATGCGCGAGTACTTTTATCTTGTCGCGCCTCGCAGCATGTATGCAGGGCAGATGCCTTCGGAGGAGGTTTCGGCGGAGGAGGTCGCGCAATTCGACCTGCTTCTTCCATATCGGGAATCCTTCCTGCGACAGACGGTCGAGCGGGTCTGCGCCGAGGTGGGGCTCCGCCCGCGCATCGTCGCCGAGATCCATTCGCAATCGACCCTGTCTTCGGCGATTGCAGCCGGAATGGGTGCTGCCGTGCTGCCGATGTCCATCGCAAAGGCATTACCGAACCTGGATGAGCTCTGCATTCGACGGATCGATGCGCCGTCGGCGTCGCAGCAAATGTCGCTATGCATTTCCGATAACGTTGCCCTGTCCGACGCAGCGTTCGCGGTCTACAAGATATTGCTGGAGATCATCGCGAAGGAATGGGGACAGTTCGATTGCCTGGCTGATCCGAATGCCGTCACCTCAGGCTCCTCCACCAAACCTCTGGGCGGTTCGGAAGACGAGCCATAACGAAATACGATGCGGCAATCCCAAAATCTGAAATTCTCCGGCGGGAGAGGGTCGACTATTGGAGGTGAGGTGCAGAGATTGCGGCCGTTGGAGGGACCATGGTTCACGTTATCAGGACATTCGATCGGCCCGCGGCTGAGCTTGTGGAACGCATCAAGCAATTCCCGCCGTCGACCCTGCATGAGGCTCAGGGGCGGACCGGGGCGCTGACGTCCCGGATCAAGCCGATTTATCCGGGTATGCGCGCTTGCGGGCCGGCATTCACGGTCAGCTGCCACCCCGGCGACAACATGATGCTCATTACCGCGATCTCGCTCGCTAAGCCGGGCGATGTGCTCATCGTGAGTGCAGGCGACCATCCCGAGCAGGGCGGTTTCGGCGAGGTGCTGGCGACAGCCTGCGTGGCCAAGGGGCTTGCCGGCCTGGTGACAGATGCCGGCGTGCGCGACGGTCCGGCGATCCGGAATACCGGCTTCAACGTGTTCTCGTATGGCCTCTGCATGAAGGGGACCGTGAAGGAGACGCTCGGCTACATCAACCAGCCGATCGTCATTGGCGGCGTTGCGGTTCGCCCCGGCGATATCGTGAGCGCCGACGATGATGGTGTCGTCATCGTGCCGAAGGACAACATCGCCGATGTGTGCACCAAGTCGGCCGCGCGCGAGGAGAAGGAAGCCGGCGTGATGAAGGCGCTCAAGGCCGGCGGCGACATTCTCGAACTGTCCGGCATCGGCAAGGTGCTTGAGTCCAAGAATTGCACGTTCGCCTGAAAAGCGGACGGCTAGGCGATCATCGCTTACGGGAATAGCACGGCCTGAGGGGACCACATGTCGGCTGTTCTCGGCTCAGGCGAGCATCGCTATCGCGTCGTAGAGAACTGGGCAAAGCTGCCGGATGGCTGGCAGCTCACCGACGTCGCCTCCGTCGCCGTCGACAGCAAGGACCGCATCTACGTCTTCAATCGCGGCGTCCATCCGATGGTGGTGCTCGACCGTGATGGCAATTTCCTGCGGAGCTGGGGCGAAGGTCTGTTCACCCGCGCGCACGGACTGCACATCGACAGTGACGACAATCTCTATTGCACCGACGATGGCGACCACACAGTGCGCACATGCACGACCGACGGCAAGGTGCTGCTGACGATCGGCATTCCCGGGACGGCGGCGCCGTTCATGAGCGGCGATCCCTTCCACCGCTGCACTCACACCGCCCTGTCGCGGAAGGGCGAGATCTACGTCTCGGACGGCTACGGTAATGGGCGTGTGCACAAGTTCACCCCGGACGGCAAGCTGATCATGAGCTGGGGCGAGCCCGGCACCGATCCTGGGCAGTTTAATATCGTGCACAACATCGTCACCGATGTCGACGGCTTCGTCTACGTCGCCGACCGTGAGAACCATCGTGTCCAGGTGTTCGACGGTAACGGCAGATACGAGACGCAGTGGAACAACCTGCATCGGCCGTGCGCGTTATACTGCTGTGGCGGCCGACGGCCGACCTTCGTGATCGGCGAGTTGGGGCCAGCCATGGCCGTGAACCGCAAGGTGCCAAATCTCGGCCCGCGCCTGTCGATCGTGGATGCGCAGGGCAAGCGCATCGCACGGCTTGGTGGCGAAGACGGCCCGGGGCTGGCGAGTGGTCAGTTCTTGGCGCCGCACGGCGTCGCGCTGGATTCGAAAGGCGACCTCTATGTCGGCGAGGTCGGCGTCACCGACTGGAAGGCGAACTTTCCGGATGTCGAAATGCCCGCGGTCGTTGGCACGACACGCTGTTTGCAAAAGCTAGAGCGCGTGCGGGAAGCGAACTAGCGCCCCCTTCGGCTCAAGCCAAGATTGTGATCTTTCGCTGCATTTGACGCGCACACGGGGTTGCGAGTTCGCTCGCGCTGAATTCCGCGTGTCAAGCCCGAGGGGCATGGCGAGGATTATCAGGAAAGCCGTCGTGCCATTGGGATGCTGCCACGCGTCCCCACGCGCGCGTTTCTAATGTCCGGCGCTCTGTCCGCCGTCGACGTGCAGGATCTCGCCGGTGGTGAAGGCGGCACCTTCGAGGTACAGCACCGCATCGACAACATCGCGCACCTCTCCCATCCGTCCGACCGGATGCAGCTTGGCAAGGAAGTCGTACGTTTCGGGTGCATGCATCGGCGTCTTGACCGCGCCAGGTGCCACGGCGTTGACGCGGATACCCTTGCTCGCATATTCGATGGCGAGCGACTTCGTTGCCGCATTCAAGCCGCCCTTTGTGAGGGCGGCCAGCACCGATGGGACGCTGCTGACCGCATGTTCGTCGAGGCTGCTCGTGATCTGCACGATATGCCCGGATCCTCGCTTCAGCATTTCCTTGGCTGCGCGCCGAGTGACATGGAAGAACCCGTCGAGATTGATCCCCAGCAAGTGGGCGTAGTCTTCGTCGGTATAATCGGTGAATGGCTTTGCGACGAAGACGCCGGCGTTGTTGACGAGGGTGTCGAGGCGGCCGAAGCGGTGGATCGCCTGCGACACGATGCGTTCCGCCGTGTTCGGATCGGCGATGTCCCCGGCAACTGCCAAGATATCCGGATCAGACGGCTGTCTGATCGAGCGAGAATTCGCGACCACACGAAAATTGCGATCGCGATATGCCCTGACCAAGGCTTCGCCGATACCCTGCGACGCTCCGGTGATGATAGCGACTTTCTGCTCTGTACCCATGATGGACCTCCATGTTTTTCGGTTGAAGCGGCGCGTCGCCGCGCTGGTCGCTTCGCTATTGTGCGGTCCAGCCGCCATCCACGGAAATGGTCGTGCCCGTGATCTGGTCCGCCGCAGGCGAACAGAGGAAGGTCACGGTGCCGCCAAGCTGTGAGGGAGAAACGAAATCCAGGGACGGCTGTTTCTCGGCCAAAAGGTCCCTGGCCGCCTCCTTCTGATTTATGCCCCTTTGCGTAGCGATATTGCTGATCTGCTTTTCGACAAGGGGTGTTCGTACCCAACCCGGACAGACTGCGTTGCAGGTGACGCCGCTGCCGGCTGTCTCCAGGCCGACCACCTTGGTCAGGCCGACCAGTCCGTGCTTGGCTGCAACGTAGGCGGCTTTGTGTGTTGAGGCGACAAGACCGTGCGTCGAAGCAATATTGACGATCCGTCCCCAATGCTGCTTTTTCATCTGGGATACCGCCGCGGCGATTCCGTGAAACGCAGCGGACAGATTGATGTCGAGAATTGCGTGCCACTTGGCGGCAGGAAATTCCTCCACCGGCGCGGTGAACTGGATGCCGGCATTGTTCACCAAGATGTCGAGGCGTCCGAACTTCTCGATCGTCGCGGCGATCAATCTGCGCACGGCTTCCGCTTTTGACATGTCGGCGCCGTCGTAGACGACGCGCACGCTGTGCTCACGTTCGATGCCGATGCGGATCTTCTCGATCTCGTCGGCATCCCCGAGGCCGTTCAACACGAGGTCGGCGCCGAGCCTTGCCAATTCCTTCGCGATGCCCAGGCCGATGCCGCTGGTCGATCCGGTGACGATGGATACTTTTCCCTTCAACATGGGGAATTCCTTTCGATGTTTGAGACAAGAGAATCAGGCGGCGGTCGCCGCCTTGGTTTCAGTGGGCGCCGCCGCCGGCGTCGATGCGGTCGGGCTTGGTGAGTATGAGCGCCGCGATCAGGGCGACGATCTGTGAGATGCCGAGCAGATAGAAGGCGTCGCTGAAGCCGAGGATGAACGCCTGCTTCTGGATGACCTTGCCGATTGCGACATAGGCGCGATGGGCGGCATCGACCCGGTCGATCACGCCGTGGCTGATGAAATACTGTGTGAGCTGATCGAGCCGGGTGCGGGTTGCTTGCTCGAACATCGAGACCGATTGCATCAGGACGTTGGAGTGGTACTGCTCGCGCTTGGTCAGGAGCGTCTGCAGGGCAGCGATTCCGATCGCGCCGCCGAGGTTGCGCATCATATTGAACAAAGCTGATGCCGATCCTGCGTTCTCCGCTTCCATTCCTGCAGTCGCAACGCTCGATAGCGGCGCGAAGACCAGGGCCTGGCCAAGCGCGCGGATGACGTTCGGCCAGAAAAGCTGATCGGCCGCATAGTCGTTCGTCATGTAGATGTTCATGAAATTGGAGCCGCCAAACAGCACAAAGCCGATGCCGATGACGAGGCGCGGATCGAACCGCTTCATCAGGCGAGGTACCAGCGGGATCAGCACGAGCTGCGGCAGGCCAGTCCATGCCAGCACCATGCCGATCTGCTCGGAGTTGTAGCCCTGGATGCGGGACAGATAGACCGGCAGGACATAGACGGAGCCATACAGCGATACGCCGAGCAGGAAATTCGCCAGCACGCCAAAGCCGAAATTGCGGCGGAACAGGATGCGCAGGTTGAGCAATGGTTTCTGGGCAGTCAGCTCGATTGCGAGGAACAGCGTCAACGCAACCGCGGCGATCACGGCCAGCCGAACGATGAAGGGCGAGCCGAACCAATCGTCCTTGTTGCCTTCTTCCAGGACGGTCTGAAGCGCGGCGAGCCCGATCGCCATGGTGATGATCCCGGCCCAGTCGCCGTCTCGCAGCAGCGAGAGGTTCATCGGCCTTGCTTCCAGAGAGAAGAAGAGCATACCGATCATGATCGCGCCGGGCACGACGTTGACGTAGAAGATGTATTCCCAGCCGAAATTCTCGGTGAGATAGCCGCCGATGGTCGGACCGATCGCGGGTGCGAAGGTCGCGGAGATCGCGAACATCGCCAGCCCGATCGGCTGCTTCGCTTTCGGCAGGAGCGTGATGATGAGCGTGAATGCCATGGGGATCAGCACGCCGCCGGTAAATCCTTGCACCGCGCGCAGCGCGATCATCTGCGGCAGGTCTTGCGCGAGCGCGCAGGCTGCCGAGAAGACGAGGAACAGAACGGCGTTGGTGAGGAGATAGACTCGGACCGAGAAGACCTGGGCAAGCCAGCCGCTGAGCGGAATCACGACGATTTCGGCGATCAGGTAGGAGGTCGAGATCCACCCGCCGTCGTCGATGCCCGCACCGATCCCACCCTGAATGTCGGCAAGCGAGGCGTTGACGATCTGGATGTTGAGTACCGCCATGAACGCACCCATCGTGGCTCCGATCACTGCGAGCCAGGTTTTTGCTGAGACGGCGTGGGCCGCAGGTAGCCGATCCTCGCTGGCGGGAGTGGCATCGATCGTGGTTTGCAATGTGGTCATGACGGTTTCCTCGCTCGCGAGGCTGGATAGGGG
>NZ_JBBIAM010000134.1:0-24403 GCF_054185185.1 Bradyrhizobium sp. UFLA05-153 | reverse complement strand
CCGCTACGGCGCTATTTGAGGGCGCGCGTGCGGACGGCTTTGCTCTACCGAGCTACACCATCACGGGGGACACGACCCTCACCAATCATGATCGACGACAGGATGCCATCGAACGAGGACAGCTCAAGGGGCGGTGGCCGGCCGAAACAACGAAGCGGCCAGAATGGGTCGAATTCAGGGTTTCGGCCAACTGGCCAGTTGGCTGGGGATTTTGCGGAACCAAATCGCCCCAAAGCGGGTCATTTCGGGGCAAATTGGCCCCTTCGGGCACGCAACCGGGCCATTTATCGATTTCGCGGAGCCAGCGCGCTTGCACAGAAGGGGGGCTTGTGGCAGAGATCGCCCCGCTTGGTGGGCCCATGTCGCGGCCCGATTCTTTGCCAGCATCTGCTGCCGTAGCTCAGTGGTAGAGCACTCCCTTGGTAAGGGAGAGGTCGACAGTTCAATCCTGTCCGGCAGCACCAGCCAATCCCATTTGCCGACGACGTCTCGTCCTGCCCCTCACGGATGCCATCTTGATCAAACGTTCCCTGCCCTATGAAGGACTGCTCCACGAGATCGTCGAGCATAACGGCGTGCTCTATCTCGGCGGCGTCGTTCCCGAGGATGCCGGGCTCGACATGGCGGGGCAGGCCAACGATGTGTTTCGCCAGCTGAAGACCCTGCTCGAGGGGGCCGGCTCAGATCTCTCCTGCGTTCTGCAGGTGACGATCTACATGACCGATCTCGCCGACAAGGCGGCGCTCAACAAGGTCTGGAAGCGCTATTTTACCGCGGAACATCTGCCGGCACGTGCCGCGGTCGGCGTCGCGGATCTCGGCCCGGGCGTCAAGCTTGAGCTGACCGCGATCGCCGCCCGCCGCTAGGCCCTTCCGGCTAGCGAGCGCATCCCACGATCATCTCCGGCAGCCGCGAGACCGGCGTCGGTCTCGGTCCCAACCGAAACATCGAAAACAACCCCATGCAAAGTAGCGCGCCATCGCCGCCAGGGGATGCCGAAGACATCTGGCGCGTCGGGCAAATCAGCAGCAAAAATCCATGATCGCGGCCGCAGCGCGCTTTCTGCGCGCGACTGACGCCCCAGGATCGGCCGATCTTGGGGACGGGTGTCAGCCGTTCTCATCAATGGCGACGATGGTCTCAGCGCGCGGCAAGGCGCACACCACCCGCGTGGAGTTCGGCAAAGTAATCGTCAGCCACAAGGTCTCGTCGTCGTGCGCACCGATCACGACGAGGGCTTCGAGGTAGGCCGCTTCGTAATCGTCCGCGACGGAAAAGCCGGCACGCTTCAGCGCACCGCGCTCCTGTTCGTCAAACTTCACAATTGTCGTCTTGGTTTTGGGAAGCCCCGCCGCTCGCCGTTCTATCCGGGTTGGGCGCTGAAGCCTCGTTAATTTGCGGAAAGAAAAACGGCACGCAATCGACGGAACTATCGCGATGCGATCCTTCGCTCTGCCCTCCATCGGTAATTGAAAACCGTTTGGCTTGATCGCGCACATGGCAGGCATTCGCGATAAGGAGATTACTCCCCAGCTTTCATAAGTTTAATTGGCTTTCGACGATTTCAAATCGATAGAAGGCGAAGGAGACTTGGCCGGGCGTGAAGGCGCTGTACGGACAAACAAGAATAACAGGCAAGCACAGCTACTTTTCGTCCCAGGAGAAACATGCGCGGCATCATCCATGTCGTGGATGACGACGTGTCATTCCGAACAGCTATCCAGCGACTACTAGAAAAGACCGGCTACCGCGTCGTCACCTATGCATCGGCTCAGCAGTTGCTGGACCAGCCGCCGGAACCAGATGCCGGTGGCTGCATACTTCTGGATGTCCGGATGCCGGACTTGAGCGGGCCTGAGCTTCAAAGCCGTTTGACCGAGCTCGGCTCGACGCTGCCCATCGTGTTTCTGACCGGCTACCCGGACATCAGCCTCACGGTGAAAGCGATCAAGGCGGGAGCAGACAACTTCCTCACCAAGCCAGTCAGCTCGACGGAGCTACTGAGTGCAATCGAAGCGGCGATGACGCGCTACGAGACGGAACGCGCACGCAACGGCGAATTGGAAGCGCTTCGGGCCCGGCTGTCGACGCTGAGTCCGCGCCAGCGGCAGGTCTTCGAGATCATTGTACAGGGCAAGACAAACAAGCATGCCGCGCGCGAACTTGGCTGTGCCGAGCGAACGATCAAGGCGCATCGGCAAGTGATCATGGAAAAAATGAACGTTCAATCGGTAGCTCGGCTCGTCACGATTGCCCAGCGGCTCGGCATCTCCAGTCCGGGAGAAGAAGGATCACGGGTGCGCGAATAAATCAGCTCGACGGGCGACGCATGACGCCGCCCGCGTGCTGCGTACGCAGCCGTCAGCTCAGAACGCCGTATTTCCTGAACCAGGCCTGCGTCTGGGCCCAGGCATCCTCCGCTGCGTCCTTGCGGTAGCTGGGGCGATAGTCGGCGTGGAAGCCGTGCGGGGCGTCCTTGTAGATCTTGAACTCGGCCGTCTTCTTGTTCTGCCCGAGGGCGGCCTTCATCTGCTCCACCTGCGCGACCGAAATGCCGGTATCGGCTTCGCCATAAAGGCCGAGCACGGGCGCCTTCATCTCGGGCGCGAGCTGAAGCGGGCTCTTCGGCCACAACGGATTGGCGGGATCGACGAGCGAGCCGTAGAACGCAGCGGCCGCCTTCAGCGCATCGCTATGCGCGGCATACTCCCAGACGTAGCGCCCGCCGCGGCAGAATCCGATCATGCCGAGCCTGCTGGTGTCGGCGCCCTGCGACGCGGCCCATGCAACCGTCGCGTCGAGATCGGCGAAAAGCTCGGCATCCGGCTTGGCGTTGACGATCGGCCGGAGCTCGTTGACGTCGGTGATCTTGGTCAGATCCGGGCCCTTGTTGAAGTAATAGTTGGGCGCGATCGCAAGGGCGCCGAGCTTGGCGAGGCGCCGCGTCACGTCCTTGATGTATTCGTGGAGGCCAAAAATCTCCATCGCCACCAGGACCACCGGCGGACGGCTGACGCCGGCCGGACGTGCATAGTAGCCGGGCATTTCGCCCTCGCCGACCTTGATCGTGGCATCCCCGGCCTGAAGGCCGGTCGTGTCGGTGGTGATGACTTCGGCGCGAACGGGTCCCGCGGCAAGCGTGTAGCCCGCTGCGACCGCCGCGGTCGCGCTCATGAAGGCGCGGCGCGAGACCGGAGCGACCCTGGTCAACCCGATTTCGTCGGCAGTCATGATGGTTTCGGCAGTCATTCGGCTTGTCCCTTTGTCTGATGTTCGAGCGCGATGAATTTCATCGGCAATTCGGGACCGAATAGCAAGTCACCAGCCTGCGACGACCCGCGGACGTGAAGTTAGCTCCGCTGGTTGCGAGCGCTGACTCGGCGTCCTACACTCGATGGCCGGGCCGGGTCGCGCAGCGACGATCCGTCAAAGTCCGCTCGGGGGATGCTGGATGGACGTGATCCGCAGTCGCGCGTTCGAATTCGTCGAGAATGTCGGGACACTTCCCGACGCAGCCAGCGTTGTCGACGCCATGGGCCGCGCGCTCGGCCAGCATGGATTCGACTATTTCTGCTGCACCTATGTCGCCCCGCTGTCGACCGAACCTGCGCGCGAGGCCGTTCTCGCCGAACGGCTGCCTGCCGGCTTCCTGGATATGTATTCGGAAGCACAATATGTCTGGGACGATCCGGCGCTGCGCCATTGCAAGGCAACGCTCCGGCCGTTCCGCTGGTTCAGGGAGGCGCCCTATGATCCGGAACGGGAGCCGCGCGCCGCCGAGCTGGTTCGGCGCGCCCGCGACTTCGGAATGGTGGACGGCTTCATGATCCCGGTCGCCTCGCCCACGGGCCGCATCGGGCAGGTCTATTTCGGCGGCGCCGCGATCGAGCTGCCGGACCGTGAAATGCCCGCGCTCCATCTCATGGCGCTTTATGCGTTCGACCGGGCGCTGCGACTGCGCGGCCGGCCCGACGTCCCGCAGCTCGCGTTGTCATTCCGTGAGCGCGAGGTGCTGACGCAGGCGGCGCTTGGCCGATCCACCGACGAGATCGCCGATGCCCTGAACATCACGGGGCGCACGGTGAAGGCCCACATCAAGAGCTGCTGCGAAAAGCTCGGCGCGGCGACCCGCACGCAGGCCGTGATGATCGCGATGCGCGACCGCATCATCTCGCCGTAATCCGGCCCGGTCGACGTACAGGCTGACGCCGCGCGTCGATTTGTGGCACAACGGCCATCCCCGCCGACCGACCAACGAGGCCAAGCATGCCCGCACCCAAGCCGCCTGCCTTCGAAACCCTGAGCCTGCATGCGGGCCAGCATCCGGATCCCGCGACCGGCGCCCGTGCGGTGCCGATCTACCAGACCACGTCCTACGTGTTCCAGGATACGGACCATGCGGCGGCGCTGTTCAATCTGGAGCGCGCCGGCCACATCTACACGCGGATCTCGAATCCGACCACGGGCGTGCTGGAGGAGCGGCTTGCGGCGCTGGAGGGCGGCGTCGGCGCGATCTGCACCGCCAGCGGCCAGGCGGCGATGCATCTGGCTATCGCTACACTTCTCAATGCCGGCGACCACATCGTTGCGTCGAGCTCGCTCTATGGCGGCACCATCAACCTGCTCGCACACACGCTGCCGCGCTTCGGCATCACCACGAGCTTCGTGAAGCCGCGCGACCACGATGCGTTCCGTGCCGCGATCAGGCCGAATACAAAACTCGTGATCTGCGAGACGATCGGCAATCCGGGGCTGGAAGTCCTTGATATCCCGAAGGTCGCTGATATCGCGCATGATGCGAAAATTCCGTTTCTGATCGACAACACCTTTGCCACGCCCTATCTCAGTCGGCCGATCGAGCTCGGCGCCGACATCGTGATGCATTCGGCGACCAAGTGGATCGGCGGCCATGGCATCGCGATCGGCGGCGCGGTCGTCGATGGCGGCCGCTTCGACTGGCGCGGGTCGGGCAAGTTCGCCGTGCTCACCGAGCCCTATGCCGGCTATCACGGCATGGTCTTCGACGAGCAGTTCGGCACGGCTGCCTTCATCATGCGCGCGCGCACGGAAGGATTGCGCGACTTCGGCGCCTGCATGTCGCCAACCAACGCGTTCCAGCTCTTGCAAGGCGTCGAGACACTTCCCGTGCGCATGGACCGTCACATGCAGAACACGCACGCCGTGCTGGAGGCCTTGAAGTCCAACAAGGCCGTCGACTGGGTGCTGCATCCCTCGCTGGAGACCCACCCGGACTATCAGCTCGCAAAGCAGCTGCTGCCGCGCGGCGCCGGTTCGATCGTCTCCTTCGGCATCAAGGGCGGCCGCGCTGCGGGGCGCAAGTTCATCGAACAGCTCCGCATGATCAGCCATCTCGCCAATGTCGGCGACGCCAAGACCCTCGTGATCCATCCCGCGAGCACCACGCATCAGCAGATGGATGTCGAGCAGCTCAAGGCGGCCGGCATCGGGGAAGAGCTGGTTCGTCTGTCGGTCGGCATCGAGACCGCCTCCGACATCATCGATGATCTCGCCCAAGCGCTGCGCATCTCGCAAAAGGTCTGAAAGCCATGAAGCTCTCCGTCAACGGCGCCGAGGTGTTTGTCGCAACCGGCGGCCGCGACTTCGACAAGTCGCTGCCTGCCGTCGTGTTCATCCATGGCGCGGGTTTTGATCACTCGACCTGGGCGTTGCATACGCGCTGGTTCGCCCATCACGGCTATTCCGTGCTGGCCCCCGACCTGCCCGGCCACGGCCGCTCGTCTGGACCCTCGTTGTCCAGCATTGCGGAAATGGCGGACTGGACCGCCGCCCTGCTCGCCGCGGCCGGCGTGGCGAAAGCGCACCTGATCGGCCATTCGATGGGATCCCTGATCTCGCTGGAGGCCGCGGCGCGCCACCCCGACAGGGTCTCGGCGCTGAGCCTGATCGGCACGGCCGCAACCATGACGGTCGGGCCTGATCTGTTGAAGGCCGCAGAGGCCAACGACCAGGACGCGATCGACATGGTCTCGATCTGGGGCCTTGGCTTCAAGGCCGAGCTCGGCGGCAGCCTCGCACCGGGTCTGTGGATGCACGGCGGCGCGCAAGCCGTGTTGAAGCACTGCGAGCCGGGCGTGCTGTTCAAGGATTTGTCAGCCTGCAATTCCTATGGCAACGCGCTCGCGGCGGCCGCGACTGTAAAAGTGCCGACCACGCTGATTCTGGGCGAACGGGACATGATGACGCCGGCGAAAGCCGGCAGGGCTCTCGCAGCGGCGATCCCGCATGCGAAGACCGTCGTGGTGCCGGGCGCGGGCCACATGATCATGGCGGAGCGCCCCGACGATCTGCTGGCGGCGTTGAAGGGCTAAAGAGGATCAATCTGCCGTTCTGCGCGTTGCGGTCAGGACTCCCTTGTCAATCTTCTGAAGGGAACCTGACTCATGCCAAGACGAGAAATCATTCGTAAGGCCAGGCAAGATAAACGCGAAGGCAAATCGCCGAGTACGCAGGCCGGCGAATTCGTGAAGGACGAGATCGACAAGATCCGCAAGGGCAAGCACGGCGCGCGTTCGACGCGCCAGGCCATCGCCATCGGTCTTTCCGAGGCGCGACGCGCCGGCGTCGACCTGCCGCCACCTCGCAAAGGGCGTACGAAGAAGGCGACGCGCCGCAGCGCCAAATATGCCTATGAGGCCGGCCAGGGCAAACGGCATCCAAAGCGCCGGCCACGCGTCTCACGCGCCGTGGAGAATGTGCTGAAGAAGGAGCCGCGCGGGGCCGCTTCACGCCGCGCGCTCTCGAAGCAGGCCAAGCGTGCTGCGAGCCGGCGTAGCGCAGCCTCGCGTTCTGCAGCCGCGCGCAAGGCGAGCCGCACCAAGGGCGCGAAGGCTCGTTCCACCGCCGCAAAGAAGGCGGCGCGCACCAGGGCGCGCCGCCGGAGTTGATGAAGATGAGCGTTCGGGTTCAGGAACCCGGATTCCACTTCCAGACGACGCTCGAGACGTCGATCGACTTCGGGATCAAACCAAGCTTTGCGAAGCGGTCGGCGATCGCCTGCTGACTCCTGATCACCTCCGCATCGAGCGGCACGACGCGATTGTTCGAGCGATCGACGAAGCGCCTGATCGCCTCGATATCGACGCCGGTCGCCTCGGCCTGCGCTTTCGCCACCTCCTCGTGATGGCTCTCGGCCCAGACGCCCTCGGCTGCAAACGTCGCGTTGAGCTTTGCGACCAGCGAGGGGTATTTTTCGACGAAGTCGGAGCCGGCGATGTAAAAGGAGTTCGGCTTGTGTACGTCCTTGTCGAGGACGAGCACGCGTGCGCCCTCCTTCAGCTCGGCTAGCGCGAAGTACGGGTCCCAGATCGACCAGGCATCGACCGCCCCTTTGACGAATGCCACTGTCGCATCGGCCGGCGCAAGCGGCGCCGGCGTGATGTCGCTCCAGGCGACGCCGCCCTTCTCGAGCGCCGCGACCAGGAGATTATGCGCGCTCGATCCCTTGCCGAAGGCGATGCGCTTGCCCTTGAGATCGGCGAGCGTGTGAATTGGCGAATCCTTCGGTACGATGATCGCCTGGGACGTACCGTCCGATTTCACCGCCGCGACATAGCGGATCTTGGCGCTGCCGGCCTGAGCGAAAATCGGCGGCGCATCACCGACATAGCCGAAATCGACGCTGCCGACATTGATGGCTTCCAGCAGCGGCGGACCAAACTGAAAGTCGACCCATTTGATCTCGATGCCGAGCGGCTTGAAGGCATCCTCGATCGTGTGACGTTGTCGCACCGCCGGGAAGAAGCCGCCTTTCTGCGTGCCGATCCGGATTTCGGTCGGCTTGTCTTCGGCGTGCGCGGGAGCGGCCAGCGCGGTTGCGAGCAGCAGGGCGGTGGTCAGGATGGATCGTCGTGTGATCATGACAGATGATTCCTTATCGTTGCCGCTTCAGATGGCGAAAAGCGATTGATTGAGGAGATGGCGCCGTTCGGAGAACACGGCTCGTGCGGCGCGCTCGGCGTCACGAGCGGAACGGAACTGGCGGCCTTCGAGACTGTCGAACAGGCGCTCGGAGGAGAAGAAGCGGAAACCGCGCGCATCTCGCGCGATGATGCCGGCGGTGCGGTCGTGGACTTCGATGATGTAGGCTTGGGTCATGGCTGCTCGTTCGCCGAGGATGTCGGCGTTTCTGTCTCTGAAATTTGCGATTGCAGGTGCGGCTGAAGTGACGATCAGCAACAACAACAGCGGCCGGTCGCCGCAGAGAAACAGCGGCGCGTCATGCGCTTGCGCATGTCGCTTTGAACTCGCTGGTCATTCGTTCTCATGCTGCGGTCTTCGGCATCGCGGGAGCAGTTTCGATACGACGAATATCGGGCGATTGACGCGATCGGTCAATGAAATGGCTATCCATATTTCGCGCGGAGGCGCGTGGGCGCTTCTCTCGCCGCATCGCCCGACAAATGGAATAATCTCGCGGTCGCTTCACCTCGCCCCGCTCGCGGGGAGAGGTCGGATTGCATCGAAGATGCAATCCGGGTGAGGGGGACTCTCCGCGAATCCGCCTTTCACCGTTTGCGTGGAAGCAGCCCTTCACCCCAACCCTCTCCCCGTAAGAACGGGGAGAGGGAGAGGAGAAGAACGGGAGAGAGGGTAAGACAGTATCACCACATCGTCGCGGCCGCGCGGGCGGGCCACGCGCGGTCGTACTCTTCGCCGCCGACCTTGTTCTCGCTCATCTCGGCGAGGATCTGGCCGGGCGTCGGTAGAGTCTTCGGATCGACGCGCTTGTCGGGATTCCAGAGGTCGGAGCGGACGATGGCGCGGGCGCACTGGAAATAGAGCTCATCGATGGTCATCACCATGACGCTGCGCGGCGCCTTGCCGTCGACCTCAAAGGAGGCGAGCAGCTCCGGATCCACCGAGATGTGCGCCCGGCCGTTGACTCGGATCGCGTTGCCGGAACCGGGGATCAGGAACATCAGGGAGACGCGCGGATCACGAACGATATTGCGCAAGGAATCAATGCGGTTGTTGCCGCGGCGGTCCGGCAGCATCAGCGTCTTCTCGTTGTGGATGCGCACGAAGCCCGGCAGATCACCGCGCGGCGAGCAGTCGATGCCCTCCGGACCAATGGTGGCCAGCGCGGCAAAGGGCGATGTCTCGATGAAGACGCGGTAGAGCGGCGTGACGTGATCGGCGACCTTCACGGTCGAGGCGTCGTTGGTGACGCCATAGATGGCCTCGAGCTCCTCGACCGTCGCAATCACCGTCATTCCACCTGCTCCATTGCTACTCGCGCCAGCATTCGTTGCGGATCAGCCGGACGAGCTGGCGGCTGTGATAATCGGCGCTGCCGGCATTGACAATCGTGACGTCGGCATGCGCCGCTGCGTCGTCGACGTTGCGGCTGAGCCGCTCCGTGATGTTGCCGTCGCTGCGGCGCGCCCGCGCGGCGAGGCGCTGGGCAAGGACGTCGGGCGGCGCCGTGATCGCGACCACCACGACGTTGGCATAGGCCTGGCGCAGCGCGCCGATCACCGTGCGCGAGACGTTGACGACGACCGCGCGGCCGGCACGGATATCGTCGTTGATCTCGATCGGCAGCGCATATGAGAGGCCATGTGCCTGCCAATGCGCAGCGAAATCGCCGTGGTCCAGCGCGCGGCGGAATTCGTCCGCAGTCACGGACACATTGTCCTCGGCTGCGGACGCCTCCCGCGTCACGATCCGGCGCGGAAAGACCACATCGTGATCTTCAGTGAGGGCCGCTTTGGCAAGACCAAGCAGCGTATCCTTGCCGGCTCCGCTGGGACCAACGACCAGAACCAGACGTCCGTGCCCGATCGCCGCGATCTGTTGTGGCGCAATTGACGGGCTTTCGCTCATGCGACGCGCCCTCCTTCCCGCCAGACGCTGCGGACCACGGGAACGCTGCCTGCGACATGGACGCGGATCAAGTCGGCGCGCTTGCCGACCGCGATCTCGCCGCGATCGGAAAGCCCGACGGCCTCGGCCGGCGCCTTCGTCACCGTGCGGATCGCGGCCGGAAGGCTGATCGCCGGCACATGCTGCGGCAGTTGCAGCGCAGCCATCAAAAGGCTCGACGGGATGTAGTCGGACGACAGGATGTCCAGGAGCCCCTCGCGCGCGAGATCGACGGCGGCGATGTTGCCGGAATGCGAGCCGCCGCGCACCACGTTCGGCGCGCCCATCAGGATGTCGATGCCGGCTGCGTGCAGGCCGCGCGCAGCTTCCACCGTAGTCGGAAACTCCGCAACCGCGACACCGTCGCGGATCGCGTCGGTCACGTTCTCCTCGGTGGTGTCGTCATGGCTCGCCAGCGGAATTTTGTAGTCCTTCGCCAACGCCACGATCTCGCGCATGTTGGTCGTGGCATAGGTCTGCTGGTAGGTGAAGCGTCTGGCAAAGAGCTCATCGAGCTGGGCGTCGGTCATGCCGCCGCTCTTGCCGCGGTAATAGTCGCGCAGCTTGACTTCGTCGCGGAACTGACGCTGGCCCGGTGTGTGATCCATCAGCGACATCAGCCGGACGTCGGGGCGGCCGACCAACTCCTTGGCCTCCTCGACCACGCTCGGCATCGGGATCTCGCAGCGCAGATGGAGGAAGTGATCGGCGCGTAGCAGATTCTTCCCGCGCGCCGTGGCGATCGCAGCGGCGAGCGTGCCGGCGCGGCCATCGACCTCCTCGGCTCCGTCCTCGCGCCAGACCCGCAGCGAGTCCAGCACCGTGGTGATGCCTGATGTCGCGAGCTGCCCATCATACGAGATGACGGCGGCGACGGGATCCCAGAACACCTTTGGACGCGGTACGTAGTGTGCTTCCAAATGATCGGTGTGCAGCTCGATCAGGCCCGGCGTGATCAGATCGCCGCAGGCGTCCTCGGCGCCCGCAGGCGCCCTGCCCTCGCCGATCTCGGCGATGCGCCCCTTTGCAAGGGCGATCCAGCCCTGCTCGATCACGCTGTCAGCCAGCACGATCCTGGCGTTGGCGATCACGGTTTCATTCGGCTTCACGTTCATTTCCAGGTCCTTCACGCCGCGGCGGCAAAACTGGTGACGTCGACGATGCGGTCGGCGATCAGATGGCGGATCTCGTCGTCATGGACGATCGCGACCATGGCTGTGCCCTTGCGTTTTTTCTCGGCGATCAGCTCGACCACGACGGCGCGGTTGGCGGCGTCGAGCGAGGCGGTCGGCTCGTCGAGCAGCAGGATCGGCAGCTCCGGAATGAAGCCGCGCGCGATGTTGACGCGCTGCTGCTCGCCGCCGGAGAAGGTGGCGGGCGGAAGCTGCCAGAGACGCTCGGGAATGTTGAGGCGATGCAGAAGCGCGCCTGCGCGATGTTGTGCCTCGGGCCGCGCCACGCCGCTCGCGATCAGCGGCTCGGCGACGACTTCGACTGTCGCAACGCGCGGCACTGCGCGCAGGAACTGGCTGACATAACCGATCGTGTCGCGCCGGACATTGAGGATCTGCCGCGGCTCGGCGCTGGCAAGGTCGATCAGCGTGCCGCGATGGCGGATGCCGATGCGGCCGCCGTCGCAGCGATAATTGCCGAAGATCATCTTCAGGATCGACGACTTGCCCGCGCCCGACGGGCCGGACAGCACGACGCATTCGCCGGGATTGACGTGGAACGTTACACCGCGGACCACGGGCAGCTCGACACCACCCTGGAGGTGCATCGTAAAGGTCTTTTGCGCATCGGCGACGTCGATCATGGCAGTCATCAGGCGGCTCATGGCGGCAGAATCGAGGAGACGAGAAGTTGAGTATAGGGCTCGCGCGGGTCGTCGAGCACCTGGTCGGTCAGCCCAGTCTCGATGACGCGGCCACCCTTCATCACCATCACGCGATGCGACAGCAGGCGCGCCACCGCGAGATCGTGGGTGACGATGACGACGGCGAGATGCAATTCGGCAACTAGGTTGCGCAAGAGGTCGAGCAGGCGGGCCTGCACGGAGACATCGAGGCCGCCGGTCGGCTCATCCATGAAGACGAGGCGCGGCTCGGTGACGAGGTTGCGGGCGATCTGGAGGCGCTGCCGCATGCCGCCGGAATAGGTTTTCGGCGCATCGTCAATGCGCGCGACGTCGATCTCGACGCGCTCGAGCCAGTTTGAGGCGGTGTCGCGGATGCGACCGTAGTGATTCCATCCCACGGCCATCAGCCGTTCGCCGACATTGGCGCCGGCGGAGACCGCCATGCGCAAGCCCTGCGCGGGATCCTGATGCACAAAGCCCCAATCGGTGCGGAACAGGAAGCGCCGCTCGGCTTCGCCGAGCGTGGCGAGATCTCGCGTGACGCCATCGCGCATCCGGTAGGACACATGGCCGCTGCTCGCCGCAAGCTGGCCGGAGAGAAGCTGGAGCAGCGTCGACTTGCCGGAGCCGGATTCGCCGACGATCGCCAGCACCTCGCCCGGATAGAGCGCGAAGGAGACGTCGCGGCAGGCGGCGATCCTGCCGTAGGATTTGCTCAAGGCTTCCGCGACCAGCAGTGGCTGATCGTTCTCAAGCACAGGCTCAGCCATTTGATTCCCCTTGCGCCTTCTCCTTGTACGGCGCGGCGCTCAGGCTGCCGTGGTGGCCGGCGGCCTGGCGGCCCTCGCAATAGTCGGTGTCGGAGCACACGAACATGCGCCCACCCTTGTCGTCGGTGACGATCTCATCGAGATACGAATTCTCCGCACCGCACAGCGCGCAGGGTGCGTTGAAGCGGTAGGGCTCGAAGGGGTGATCCTCGAAATCGAGCGACACCACCTGCGTGTAGGGCGGGATCGCATAGATGCGCTTCTCGCGGCCGGCACCGAAAAGCTGGAGCGCCGGGCAATTGTCCATCTTGGGGTTGTCGAATTTCGGCGTCGGCGACGGGTCCATCACGTAGCGCGCGTTCACTTTCACCGGATAGGCGTAAGCGGTAGCGATGTGGCCGAAGCGAGCGATGTCCTCGTAGAGCTTGACATGCATCAAGCCGTATTCGGCGAGCGCATGCATGCGCCGCGTCTCGGTCTCGCGCGGCTCGAGGAAGCGCAGGGGTTCGGGGATCGGCACCTGATAGACCAGCACCTGGTTTGGCCCAAGCGCCGTCTCCGGGATGCGGTGACGGGTCTGGATCACGGTCGCATCAATCGTCGCAGTCGTGGTGGCGACGCCCGCGGTCTTGGCGAAGAATTTCCGGATCGAGATCGCGTTGGTGGTGTCGTCGGAACCCTGGTCGATTACCTTCAGCACGTCATCGGGCCCGAGAATCGCGGCCGTGACCTGCACGCCACCGGTGCCCCAGCCATAGGGCATCGGCATTTCGCGGCTGGCAAACGGGACCTGGTAGCCGGGAATCGCGATCGCCTTGAGGATCGCGCGGCGGATCATCCGCTTGGTCTGCTCGTCGAGATAGGCAAAATTGTAGACAGGCGCGTTCATTCCGCGGCCTCCTTCATCGGCTCGACGTCGTTGGCCTCGGCAAATTCCTGTCGCAGCTTACGCAGCAGGCCAAGCTCGGACTGGAAGTCGACATAGTGCGGCAGCTTCAGATGCTCGACGAAGCCGGTGGCCTGGACGTTGTCGGAATGCGACATCACGAATTCCTCATCCTGCGCCGGCGCAAGCACCTCCTCGCCAAGCTCGCGCGCCCGAAGCGCGCGATCGACCAGCGCCATCGACATGGTCTTGCGCTCGCTCTGGCCGAAGGCGAGGCCATAGCCTCGCGTGAAGCAGGGCGCTTCCGTCGCCGAGCCCTTGAACTGGTTGACCATCTGGCATTCGGTGAGCTCGATCGCGCCAAGCGGCACGGCGAAGCCGACGTCCTCGGCGAAGAACTCGACCTCGACCTCGCCGAAGCGGATCTCGCCGGCGAACGGATGGTTGCGGCCATAGCCGCGCTGGGTCGAGTAACCCATAGCCAGCAGAAAGCCCTCGTCGCCGCGTGCGAGATTCTGCAGCCGCAGGTCGCGATCGGCTGGAAAATTCAGCGGCTCGCGCGTGAGATCGCCGATGGGCACGCCGTCTTCTGCTTGCGGCGACGGCTCAATCAAGCCATCGCGACCGAGAATGTCGGTCACGCGCGGCGTGGCCGCAGGCGAGGCTTTGGCCGTCGCCGGCTCATCCGGCACGAAACCTTCGGCAAGACCCGGATCGAGCAGGCGATGCGTGTAGTCGAAGGTCGGCCCGAGGATCTGCCCGCCCGGAATGTCCTTGAAGGTCGATGACACCCGCCGCTGCACCCGCATGGCGCCGGTGTCGACCGGCTCGCTCGCGCCGAAGCGCGGCAAGGTGGCGCGGAAGGCGCGGACCAGGAAGATCGCCTCGATCAGGTCGCCGCGCGCCTGCTTGATCGCAAGCGCAGCAAGCTCGCGATCATAGAGCGAGCCTTCGCTCATGACGCGATCGACGGCAAGGCCGAGCTGCTCGGAAATCTGATCGAGCGAAATTTCGGGAACGCCCTGATCGCCGCGCCGCGCGTGCGCCAGCAGGCGATGGGCGTTCTCGATGGCGCGTTCGCCGCCTTTGACTGCGACATACATACGTTAACTTCCCTTGTTCACGACCCGCGTGGTGCGCGGGATCGCAACCACGGCGTCATCAGCGACAAGCACAACGTCGATGCCGCGCGGAAACAGCGCGTCGTTGATGCGCAGGCGCTCGAACAGGTCGGCGGGCCGGATCGCCACCTGAAGCCTCGTCATGCCATCAATGCCCGGGCCGCGCAGCTCAAAGGCGGCGCCTGCGTCGAGGCTCTCCACTTGCAGGATCAAGGTCGTCGAGCGGTCCGGATACTCGTTGCTGCCGAGCGCAAAGCGATCGAGCGACGGAAGCGCGGCACCATCCGCGATGAGCGCAAAGCTCGCGATCGAGGAATCCTGGACTATTGGCGCACCGGTGTGGAACTTCAGCCATTTCAGCACGTCGGAGCTTTCAGACATCCGCGCATCGAGCCAGAGCGGCGTGTCGTGATCGAACAGCGTGAGCGCGATCGCCGCCGTGCCGCGCATCATCGGTCCGGGCGCCCCCGCGATCGGCACGATGCGCTGCACCGAGCCCGGCCGCGCCATCGCGTCCATCACCGAGCGAAAGGTCGATTGCGCCGACAACACCTTGTCGGCGAAGCCCGGCGGCAGTTCCGCAATCGTGGTCATGGCCTCACCCCTCACCGCGCACCATGGTGTAGAAATCAACCTTCGTTGCGGCCGTCTGCGCGGCGCGCTGCGCCTGCCGCGCAAGCAGCTCCGCGCGCAGCGGCGCGACGACCTCCCGCTCGACGCCGCCCGCAAACTCTTCCGACTGCACCAGCGCGTCACAGAGCGCGATCAGCCTGGCCTTCTCACCGTCGCGGCCGAGCGTATAGCCGAAACCGACCTCGCCGGTCGCAAGCCGCACCGCGGCGCGCGACACGGTAGCCTCGCCCAGATTGAACGGTGCGCCATCGCCGCCGACGCGGCCGCGCAGCATCACGAGGCCGTTCTCGGGCTCGCGCAGGTCATCATGTCGCGGCAGCGAGAGGCCGCGGAGGCGGCCTGCGATGTCGCTCGCTTCCGCATGCACCAGCACGGCCATCGCCGCCTTGCGCCGGGTCTTGAGGCTGTCTTGCGGGGTCACGTCGGTCACCAGGCTTGCCGAATCCAAGTTGTCTATGATAATAGACAACTTGATAATGAAGCGCCATGACTGTTTCATGACGATCCTGTGATTTTGGAGATGGGCTTCCGGTCGACATGAGCCTTCAGGACACCGCCTCTTCCGGGGTCGCGCTGTGGCGCCTGGTCGCCGACGGCATCGAGCGCGGCATCGCCGACGGCCGCTTTGGCGCCGGCGAGAAGCTGCCGGGCGAGATGGAGATCGCCGAGACCTATCGTGTGAACCGTCATACGGTTCGGCGCGCGCTAGCGGCGCTCGCCGAGCGCGGCCTGGTGCGCGCCGAGCGCGGCAGCGGCACCTATGTCGAGGCGCAGAAGCTCGCCTATCCCCTGCGCTCGCGCACGCGCTTCTCGGAGATCGTCGGCGCCGGCGGCCGCGAGCCGCGCGGGCAGCTGATCGAGGCGTCGGAGGATGTTGCGAGCCGGGAGCTCGCACGGGAACTCGGCGTGAAGACCGGCGCGCCGCTGGTCCGGATCGAATCCGTGCGCTTTGCCGACCGGACGCCGATCTGCGTCTCGACGTCCTGGTTGTCAGCCGAACTCTTTCCTGATGCGGGTGCGGTGTTCGCCGCCACGCGCTCGATGACAAAGCTGCTCGCGCATTACGGCGTCCGCGATTACCGCCGCGGCTCGACCCGGATCACGGCCGGCATCGTCGATGCAACCGACGCCGCGCGGCTCGATCTTACGCTGGGACGCCCGATCCTGGTGGTCGATTCGACCGACGTCGACCCCGACGGCAAGCCGCTAGTGACCAAGCGCTCGCGCTTTGCGGCGGAGCGGGTGGAGTTTCTGGTGGAGAATGGGTGAACGCGTTGCCCCGCAGTAGGTGCACCTCTCCCCTTGTGGGAGAGGTCGGATCGCATCGGCAGATGCGGTCCGGGTGAGGGGTCTCTCTCCGCGAGTGCCGCTGGCTATCGAGTTTGCGGAAAGAGACCCCTCATCCGGCGCTTCGCGCCACCTTCTCCCACAAGGGGAGAAGGGAAGAGTTCGCGCTCTACGCCACAGCCCGCCTGCCGATAATGGCGAAGCGCAGCTTTCCGGAGATGAAGTCGATCGCGGCGACCGCGACCAGGATCATCAGAACGAGGAACGACACCTTCTGCCATTCCAGCACGCGGATCTGCTCGGCGAGCTGAAGGCCAATGCCGCCGGCGCCGACGATGCCGATGATGCTGGCCGAACGCGTGTTCGATTCGATGAAGTAGAGCACCTGACCGGCGATGACCGGTAGCACCTGCGGCATCAGGCCGAAGCGGATCTCATGCAAGGCACTGCCACCTGACGCCCTGATGCCCTCGACCTGCTTCTTGTCGGCCGCCTCGATCGCCTCCGAAAACAGCTTTCCCAGCGCGCCGAAGTCGGAAACCATGATCGCGAGCACGCCGGCGAACGGGCCAAGGCCGACCACATTGATCCAGACCAGCGCCCAGATCAGCGTATCGACGCCGCGGATCGAATCGAGGAAGCGCCGCACCGGAAAGCGGATGATGTTCGGCGGCACGATGTTGCGCGCCGCAAGCAGGGAGACCGGCAGCGCCAGCATTGCGGCGAGTGTGGTGCCGAGCAGCGCGATCGACAGCGTCTCCCCGAGCGCCTTCAGATAAAGCGGCAACGACGTTCCGGGATCGGGCGGGATCATCATCATGGTGATCCAGCCGAGCTGCTTCAGTCCCGCGATGAACCTTGCCGGCTCGAAGCCGAGATCGTGCAGGCCGAAAATGAAGACGGCGAGCGCGGCTGCGATCATGGCAGGTGTCGCAAGGCGCGCCGCAGCCGGCCGTTCAAAGGCATCGGGATATTTCGCCCGCAGCGCCGCCGTGTCCGGCTTCTCAAGCTCCTTCATGACCGCGCATCCTTGCCGAACAGCCGCGCGCGCAGCCAACCGGTGGTGATATCGATGACGAAGATCGTGAGCACGATCATCAGCAGGATCGCGCTGACGTCGGAGTAATAGAACTTGCGGATCGCGACCACGAGCTCCTGGCCGATGCCACCGGCGCCGACGAAACCCATTACCGAGGATTCGCGAACATTGATCTCGAAGCGCAGCAGCGCGTAGCTGACATAGCCGGCCGAGACCTGCGGCAGCACGGCAAAGCGCATGCAGGACAGCCAGCTCGCGCCGGTCGAGCGCACGCCTTCGACCGGCTTCATGTCGGCATTCTCCACGATCTCGGCGAACAGCTTGCCGAGCGCGCCGGTCGAGTGAATGGCGATCGCCAGCACGCCGGCCATCGGTCCGAGCCCGAAGGCCATGACGAAGATCAGGGCGAACACGATGCCCGGCACGGTGCGGGCGAATTCGAGCAGCCGGCGCACGGTGAAGCGCAACCAGGGCGCCGGCGAAGTGTTTTCGGCGGCGAAAAAATTCAGGCAGAAGGCGCAGACCGCGCCGATCAGCGTGCCGACATAGCTGATCAGCAGCGTCTCGCCGAGCAGCTTGCCCCATTTGTACCAGCCCCACAGCCACTCGCCGGGATCGGTCCAGACGCGCTGGCCGCTGTCGAGGGTGAGGATGCGATCGAAATAGCTGACGAAGTTGCCGAAATAGGTGAACAGCGTCCGCAAGTTCACTTCAGCCCCGACCGCGGCTAGGATCAGTGCGGCGATGAACACCACGGCGCCGGCGAACAGCCGCAGGCGCTTGCGCGCCACGGCCTGGCGGTAGGCCGCGTTCAGCGCCGTCAGTTGCTGCTCGGGAAGGATCGAAACCGCGATGGTCATGGGGTCAGCGGACAATGCTCGATATAGAAAAGAGCCGGGTCGATTGACCCGGCTCCAGGTGCGTCGTCCCGTTTGATCAGGACGCCTTCTTACGCAGGTTGTCGACGAATTTGATCAGCTCGATCGTCTTGTTGTAGTCGTCGGTGGCGATCGGCTCCCAGGGCTTGTTCTTGCCGTCGGAGAGCTTCTTGAACGCCTCGGGATCCTTCTGCGCCGCCTCCAGGAAGGCCTTCTTGATCGCAGCCTTCATGTCCTCCGGCAGGTCGCTGAGATAGGCGTAGGGCGAGTTGATGATGAGGTCGGACTTCACGACGATGCGGAAGTCTTCCTTCTTCATCACCGTGCCGTCGGCTGACTTCACCATGCCCTTGTTGAGCATGCGGGTCAGGTTGGAATCGTCATCGGCGTTCCACCAGTTGGCGGCGACGTCGACGGTTCCTTGCGCGAGCGCGAGAACGGCGTTCTCGTGGCTGCCGGTGAAGACCACCTTGGAGAAATAGGCGTCGGGATCGATGCTCATCTGGTTCAGCTTGAAGCGGGGCATGTTGTTGCCAGAAGTGGAATTCGGATCAACAAGCCCGAGATTCTTGCCCTTGAGGTCCTCGATCTTCTGGTACGGCGACTTCGCCAGCACGTAGAACACCGAGTAATAGCCCTTCGAGCCGTCGGAGTTGACGTCGATGACGAAGGCATCGGTCTTCACGCCGGTGAGGCGGGCGCGCGCGAAGGACGCCGGACCGTAATAGCCGATATGGATGTTGCCGGCACGCTGGCCTTCGATGAGGGCAGCGTAGTCATTGGCAACACGCAGCGTGACCTTGATGCCGAGTTCCTTGGACAGATAGCTGATGAAAGGGGCGTAGCGCTCGGTAACGCCCGAGCCGTTCTCGGCCGGAATCGCGGCGAAGGTGATCTCCGGATATTTGGTTTTCCAGTCCTCGGCGGACGCGGATGCGGTGAAGGCCAGTGCGGCGGCGCCGGCAAGGACGATGCGACGAGTGATCATGATACCCTCTTGATCGGTTGGACGCGGTGAACGCAAAACTTGGGTCGCAGCTCAGGCGGCGGCAGCGGTGCCGAGCGCCGGAACGGCTTCGGGCACGGGCAGCGGCACGCCGCCCATGACTTCACTGGCTTCGAGATCGTAGAGCTCGCGCGCGACGTGCTCGGTGAGCGCCGACGGCGCGCCGTCGAACACCACGCGGCCCGCCGCCATGCCGATCAGGCGGTCGCAATAGCTGCGCGCCAGATCGAGCGAATGCAGGTTACAAATCACGGTGATGCCAAAATGCTTGTTGATGCGTAAGAGCGCATCCATCACGATCTTCGTGTTGCGCGGGTCGAGCGAGGCGATCGGCTCGTCGGCGAGGATCAGATCAGGCTGCTGCACCAGCGCGCGGGCGATCGCAACGCGCTGCTGCTGTCCGCCGGAGAGCTGGTCGGTACGCTGTGCCGCGAGCGAGGCCATGTCGAACTGCTCCAGCGCCGACATCGCCAGCGCCTTGTCCTCTTCGAGCCAGGCCTGCGTGAGCGAGCGCCAGGCTGGCATCGCGGCAAGGCGCCCCATCAGCACATTGGTGAGCACATCGAGCCGACCGACGAGATTGAATTGCTGGAAGATCATCGCGGCACGGGCGCGCCATTGCCGCAGCTCCTTGCCGCGCAGCGCGGTGACGTCGACGCCGTCGAACAGGATGCGCCCCTCTGTTGGCGTCGCCAGGCGGTTGATGGTCCGCAGCAGGGTCGACTTGCCGGCGCCGGAACGGCCGATCACGCCGACGAAGCCGCCGGGGGCGATTTCAAACGAAGCACCGTCCACCGCGGCTTTTGCGCCGAAGCGGCACGTCAGACCTTCAACCACCAGCATGCAGGGGCTCCCAACTAGCTGGGCCCAACCGCTAACGCCACCGCTTTACATTTGTGTGACAGCGGCACTGCGGTGCGGCGATGCTACGCACGTCGTCCCCTGTCATCTCCTCGTCATGACATCGTCATCAAGCCGCTCGAAGACGAACTCCCCTCCCCTGTTGACGGACGCACCATGGTCGCCAAAGCGCTTTCGGTCCAACCGACCATCGATCCCACCGCCAAGCTGCACGAGACCAAGCTCGGCGCCTATTGCGAGGTCGGCGCGCGCACGATCCTGCACGAGGTGAGGATGGGGGACTATTCCTACGTCGTGAACGATGCCCAGATCACTTACACGACGATCGGAAAATTCTGCTCGATCGCAGCGATGACGCGCATCAATCCCGGCAACCACCCGATGCACCGCGCCAGCCAGGCCCATTTCACCTATCGTGCCAGTGCCTATTTTCCGGGCGAGAGCGACGAGGACGAGTTCTTCAACTGGCGGCGCCAGCATCATGTCCATATCGGCCACGACGTCTGGATCGGCCATGGCGCGATCGTGCTGCCGGGCCGCAATATCGGCACTGGTGCCGTGGTGGCGGCAGGCGCCATCGTCACCAAGGACGTGCCCGCCTACACCATCGTCGCCGGCAATCCGGCCCGCCCGGTCCGGCGGCGGTTCTCTGACGAGATCGCCGGCCGACTGGCAAGGCTCGCCTGGTGGGACTGGGATCACGAAAGCTTGCGCGAGGCCTTGCCTGATTTCCGCAGGCTCGGGATTGAAGATTTCCTCGCAAAGTACGAAGCACGGCTCGTTGCCAACCATTCTTCCCCCAGCAAGCGAAGCATCCTCGCGTGACCGAAATTTTTCTTGAGGGCGGCCGGGCCCTGATCGGCTCGGAGATCGTCGAAACGTCACTTGTTGTTTCCGGGCAGGATATCGCGGAGATCGGACGCGGACGCGCGCGGCTCGCAATCGACGCCCGCAACCTGCTGGTCCTGCCGGGCATCGTCGACCTGCATGGCGACGCCTTCGAGCGGCAGATGATGCCGCGCCCGGGCGTCGACTTCCCGATCGACGTGGCGCTCGCCGACAGCGACCGGCAGGCCGTCAGCAACGGCATCACCACCGTCTTCCATGGCACGACCTGGTCGTGGGAGCCGGGCTTGCGCTCTGGCGACAATGCACGGCGCCTGCTCGAGGCGATCGAGCGCTTGCGGCCGCAATTTGCCGCCGACATCCGCTTCCATCTGCGGCACGAGACCTACAATCTCGACGCGGAGGACGAGATCGGCCAATGGCTCGCCGAAGGACGGATCGATCTGTTCGCCTTCAACGATCACATGGCTTCGACCATCCGCGATCTGGCGAAGCCAAACAAGCGTGGCCGCCTGGTCGACCGGACCGGACTGTCCGACGCGGCCCTTGAAGAGCTGGTCGGCCGCGTCGCCGCTCGCGCGGCGGACGTTCCGGCGTCGACTGCGCGGCTCGCCGCCGCGGCGCGCGTGGCCGAGGTGCGGATGCTCTCGCATGACGACGCGACACCGGCGATGCGCAAGGCGTATCGTGATATGGGTGTCACGATCGCCGAATTTCCGGTCAACGAGGAGACGGCGCGCGAGGCCGCGGCGGCCGGTGACGCCATCATCTATGGCGCGCCGAACGTGGTGCGCGGCGGCAGCCACACCGGCTGGACCAGGGCGTCCGACATGATCGCCAAAGGGCTCTGCTCGGTGCTGGCGTCCGACTATTATTATCCGGCGCAATTGCTCGCCGCCTTCCGGCTCGTGGCTGATGGCGTGCTTCCGCTGGCGCAGGCCTGGAAGCTGATTTCGGAAGCACCGGCAGAGGCCGCAGGCCTGTCCGATCGCGGTATGATCAAGGAGGGACGGCGCGCCGACATCCTGCTGGTCGACGACACCGTGCCGCTGCGGCCGCGAGTGGTCGCGGTGATCGCCGCAGGCAAGCTCGTCCAACTCACCGATGGCACGCGCCTGCTGGGCTCAGCCGCGGCGCCGCGTGAGGCTATCGCCGCCGTCTAAACCCGCTATATATCTGAGGCGATGACAGGTTTCCCCCGCTACGCGATCTACTATGCCGCCGATGCCGAGAGCGCGCTGTCGCGCTTCGGCGCCGAGCTGCTCGGCTATGATGCCCACACCGGCCGTGAGCTGCCTTTTCCTGCCGATGCGCTGCAGCTTGCAGCCGGTTGGCACGACGTCACGGCCGATCCCCGCAAATATGGTTTTCATGGCACGCTGAAGGCGCCGATGGCGCTCGCGGGCGGAAAGACCGAGGCCGAGCTGGTTGCGGCGTGCGCAGCGTTGGCGGGCAAGCCGCGGCCGATCCCCATGATTCGCCCGGTCGTGGATTCCATCAGCGGCTTCATCGCGGTGATCCCGGCCGAGCCGGTCCGCGAATTGACGCAGCTCGCCGCCGACTGCGTGCGCGATTTCGATGCGTTTCGTGCACCGCTGACGGCGGACGATCGCGCGAGGCGCACCCCGGAAAGACTGCCCGAGCGGCAGCGCGATTATCTCGATCGCTGGGGCTACCCTTACGTGATGGAAGAATTCCGCTTCCACATGACGCTCACCGGCCGGCTCGATGCGGAGCGGCGCGGGCCGATCGTCGAGATGCTGCGGAAGCGGTTTGCGGAGCTGCGCCTTGTAACGCTCGCCATCGACCGCATCGCGCTGTTCCGGCAGGAAAACGCCGCGGCACGCTTTCACATCATCGGCGAGTGGCCGCTGACGAGGTGAGGCTCATCGCCAGCTCACGAGGTTGAATGCGAGCGCGGCGGCGCCGACCAGGACGAGGCTCGCAGCCCAGACCGCATCCAGATTGAACCAGCTTCGCGATACGAACTTGAGACCGAGATAGCGGTAGACTAGCCACCCAAGGCAACCGCCCGCCGCGACCATGGCGAGGACGTGCACGAGCGAAACCAGCACCGCCATTGCAAGATTCGCCGTGACGAGAGCGCCGGCCGCTTGGTGGGCCGCGTCGAGGTCAGCGGCCTGGCACAGCCCGAGATAGATCGGCACCAGCATCAACGCGGCGCCATGGGCGATGGCAACCGCAAACGACCACAGCGCCAACTGTGTTGGCGGTATCCGCGCCAGCGCCCGCGGATGGCGCCGGTCGATGAGACGGTAGGCGCCGAAGCCGATCACCAGCAGGCTCGCGCCGAGCTGGATCGGACGCTGCCACTCGGCCAGCGCCAGCAGCAGCGCGAACGGCAGCAACACCAGGAACGTTGCCAGCAGATGCCCCGCCGACAGCGCTCCGAGCGCGCCAAGCAGCGCGCGCGGACTTCGTTCCATGAGCCCTGCCGAAACCGCGAGCGGCCATCCCATTCCCGGATTGATGCCGTGATAGATGCCGCTCGCAAGGAGAGCGAGCCAGAGCCAGCCGAGTGTCCGGCTCGCCTCTCCCCAATCTAGGCCGACGGATAGCAAAAGGAATCCGTCGAACAGTCGCCGCCCTCAAGTCTCACCTGGTGGGCCCGATAGCCTTCGGGGAAGTTGACGAAATAATCGCTGGCGAGCTCGAGGCCGCCGTTGCGACCGACATTGGCCATCACTTCGACGCCGGGAACACCATCGGGATAGAACTGGTCGTCCCAGGTCGAGTAGAGCGAGTTGGTCCAGTACACCCGCTTGCCGTCGCGGCTGATCTCGACCATCTGCGGGCCACCGGCATAGGCCTTGCCGCTCGGATGCGGCGCGCGACGCACGATGCCTCCGGTGTACACCGAGCCCGCAAACCTGGGTTTCCGAGGATCGCTGACGTCGTACTGGCGCATCTCGCCGGTGCCCCAGCAGGAGACGTAGAGAAACCTGTCGTCCATCGACAGATCGATGTCGGTCACCAGTGGCGGGACCGCACCAAAGCCCTGCAAGAGCGGTGGAAGCTTTTCCTTCGGCGCAGGCTCCGGTGGAATCGTCGCCGTCTTTTCGGCGTGGAATTTTCCGCCCTCGCGCCACCAGGTCCAGATCGAGCCTTCCAGATTGGTGGTGTCGACCACCACGCCGGCAAAGCCATATTCACGAACCGGATCGTGCGCGGGCCGCACCTCCAGCGCCATCTGATGGTTGGCACCGAGGTCGATGGTCTGGACGTTGCGCCGGGCCCGGAGATCCCAGAAGTGGAGCCGGTGGCCATATTTGTTCGACAGCAGATCTTCGG
>NZ_JBBIAM010000133.1:0-24390 GCF_054185185.1 Bradyrhizobium sp. UFLA05-153 | reverse complement strand
CATGTCCTCCGCGAGCGCAATCTGATATCTAGGCTCCGGATTCCACCGGGAGAAGTTTCATGCGCAAGATCCTGACCGTGCTGGCGGCGCTCGCCTGCCTCAGCCTGACCAATTGCGGCTACAACGCGATCCAGAGCCAGGATGAGCAGATCAAGTCCAACTGGTCCGAGGTGGTGAACCAGTATCAGCGCCGTGCCGACCTCGTGCCCAATCTCGTCAATTCGGTGAAGGGCTTTGCCCAGCAGGAGAAGGATGTTCTGCTTGGGGTCACCAATGCGCGCGCCAAGGTCGGCAGCATCCAGGCAACGCCCGAGGTGCTCAACGATCCCGCCGCGTTCCAGAAATTCCAGGCCGCGCAAGGCGAGCTCTCCAGCGCGCTGTCACGCCTTCTCGTCGTCACCGAAAACTATCCTCAGCTCAAATCGGATGCGTTGTTCAAGGATCTGATGTCGCAGCTCGAGGGCACCGAGAACCGCATCACGGTGGCCCGCAACCGCTACATCAAGGCGGTGCAGGATTATAACGTCACCATCCGCTCTTTCCCCACCAACCTCACTGCGATGATGTTCAGCTACAAGGAGAAGCCGAATTTCAGCGTGGAGAACGAGAAGGAAATCTCGACCGCGCCGAAGGTCGATTTCAACCCGGCGCCTGCGCCGTCGAAATAAGCGCGTTCGACCCCGATGCGCACCACGTCCTTCGCTGTCATTCCCCGCGAAAGCGGGGAATCCAGTACGCCGCAGCTTCTCCGTATCCCTCCGGCGTCTCTGGAATACTGGATTGCCCGGTCAAGCCGGGCGATGACAGTGAGGATGTTGCGCGCCTGTTCCGCCTTCGCACAGCGTGGCTTCCTCCTGCTTGCACTTCTCCTCGCCTTTGCCTTCACGGCCGCGGCCGACGTCGCCGTGCCGCAGCTCACCGGGCGCGTCGTCGACCTGACCGGGACGCTCTCGAGCGGCGACGTCGCGTCGCTGACCTCGCGGCTGCGGGACTACGAGAACCGCAAGGGCAGTCAGATCGCCGTCCTGATCGTGCCGTCGACACAGCCGGAGACGATCGAGCAGTATTCGATCCGCGTCGCGGATGCCTGGAAGGTCGGCCGCAAGAAGATCGATGACGGCGCGATCCTGCTCGTCGCCAAGAACGACCGGCACCTGCGCATCGAGGTCGGCTATGGCCTCGAAGGCGCGCTCACCGACGTGACCTCGCGGCGGATCATCGACGAGGTCATCACGCCAAAATTCCGGACCGGCGACTTTGCCGGTGGCATCTCCGATGGCGTTGATCGCATAATGCGTGTGATCGACGGCGAGCCGCTGCCGACGCCTCAGCGCAGCACGAGCTTTGCCCGCGACCTGAACGATCTCGGGTCCGTCGCTCCCTTCGCTTTGTTTGCCTCGCTGTTCGTCGGCGGCATCCTGCGCACGATGTTCGGCCGATTGCTTGGCTCGGTTGCGACCGGCGGGGTGCTTGCGGCAGTGGCCTGGTTCATGATCGGCTCACTGGCCCTCGCGATCGGCGTCGGTGCCATCGCCTTTATCCTGGCGTTCATCGCTGATCTTGCTCCGACATCAGGTTCGGGGAGGCGCTACTCGCGCGGCGGCTCCTGGTCGAGCGGTTCCTCGGGAGGCGGCTGGAGCAGCGGCTCGTCGTCCAGCGATAGCGGCAGTTTCAGCGGCGGCGGTGGTAGCTTTGGTGGCGGCGGAGCCTCGGGGAGCTGGTAGGTCATGAGCATCAAGCGCATTACCAGGCATCTCCTGCAGCACCAGTGGCGTGCCAAGCAGGTCTTCACCCCACGAGTGCTCGACCGGATCGAGCAGGCGATCAAGCAGAGCGAGACTGCGCATTCCGGTCAGGTCCGCTTCGTCGTCGAAGGCGCTCTTGATGGCAGGCCGCTGTTCCGCAACCAGCCGGCGCGCGAGCGCGCGCTCGACGTCTTCTCGCATTTGCGCATCTGGGATACCTCCAACAACAACGGCGTGCTGATCTATCTCCTGCTCGCCGACCGCGACGTCGAGATCGTCGCCGACCGCGGCATCGACGCCAAGGTCGGCGCTGCGGGGTGGGAAAAGATCTGCCGCGAGATGGAGACCGAGTTCCGCGCCGGCCGGTTCGAGCACGGCGTGATCAAGGGTATCGAAGCCGTCTCTCGCGAGCTCGCGCGCCACTTTCCGCCGCGCGGCCCGCATCCGAACGAGCTGCCGGACAAGCCGGTGGTGATGTGAATTACCAGTCGTCCTGGCCTTCGCCAGGACGACTATTGGGGAAGCGTCGCGCTTCGCCTCGCAAACGGCGTCCTTGGCGCTGACGGGACGGTTAAGGCCATGTTAACCGGCCAATTCTGTCAGGCAAACAACGCCTTCGTCCGGCATCGAGGCCTGGTCCGTCAGTCCCGAACGCAATTTTGCGCTCGGGCCGCCACGCCGGTTCCATGATCCCGGCCCAATTCGGCCCCGGATGAGTTCCTAAAATTTCGGTAAGCGGGTCCAAGGGTAAGGATTTCGCAAGCAATGAAAGTTACCAAAAGGTCAACCTTGACTGGAGTATTTGAGCCGTGAGCGAAGCAATGCCTGAACAGGCCGCGGAATCGCAGCCCGCCGAGGTTTCGTCGGAGGCTGGCCTGGAGACGCGCGCCGACGTCCCGTCGATCGCGCCGGACCATGAGGCGCCCAAGCCGGATGGGCTGATGCCTGATGCCTCCGAGGTCGAAGCGCCGAAGGTCGAGCCGCCAAGGCTGGTGGTGCCCAAGCTCGACGTGCCCAAGCCGGAAGAGCCCAAGCCGGAAGAGCCCAAGCCCGAAGAGTCCAAGGCTGACGCAGAGCCCAAGCTGCACGAACCCAAGCCCGAGTTGAAGCCCGGCAAGCTGGTCGTCATGGCACCCTCAGAGCGCAACTGGGATCGCGAGGAGCCGGAGGTCAAGCCGGAAGCGAGGGACACGGGCGGCAAGCGCCGGCTCTCGGCGATGGCTGCCGTCGTCGCGCTTGCAGCCGTTGTCGGGGCGATCAGCGGCGCGCTCGCGACCGCTGGCGTCATGCACTTTGCGGCGAACCAGGCTGCTGCGCCGGCACCGGTTGCCGACACCAGCGCGCTGGAAGCCTCCGTCGCGCGGATCGATGCCGATGTCGTTGCGCTGAAGGCCGGCCTTGATCACACCTCGAAGTCCGCGACCGGCCAGTTCAACAAGACCAGCGACCGCCTCGATAAGCTCGAGAAGGCGCAGGCCGAGCCTGCCGCCAAGCTCGCAAAGCTGTCCGAGGCCGTCGACAAGCTGCGCTCGGCGCAGGCCCCCGCGCCAGCGCAGACCGCTGCCGCGAAGGAGACCACTGGCTCGATCGCCCCGGCCCAGGTCGCCGCCGCGACGCCACAAACCCTTTCAGCACAGGCGGCCGCGCTGGCCGCAGCGCCGGCTACGGCTCCTGCACAGGCCGCGGTACCGCTCCCGGCGCCGAAGCCGGAAATCGGCCGGCTGCCGACGATCGAAGGCTGGCGCCTGCGCGACGTTGCCAATGGCGGCGCGCTGATCGAGGGACGCGACGGACTGTACGAGGTCTATGCCGGCGATCCCGTGCCGGGTCTCGGCCGGGTCGATGCGATCCGCCGCCAAGATGGCCGCTGGGTCGTCGTCACCAGCAAGGGTCTGATCGTCGCGCGCTAAGCCGTGCGGCTCCGAGCTTGAGGAAAGGCGCTTCACTGCGATGTGAAGCGCCTTTTTGCTTGAATAGGCCGATAGCGGCGGTGTTAGTGGAGGCATGAGCCATCGCCGTCTGCGAATTCTCGCCGCCCTCGTCGCGCTATGCAGCGGCGCGCTGTCGCTGTCGGCCGCCGAGAATGCAGGCCTGGATCGCGGCACGGCGATCACCGATCCGGAGCAACTGCGCAAGCTCGATCAGCACGATGTGCTGACGATCTCGCGCCTCTTGTGGCCGGAACGGAACGCCAATTTCCCGCTCACATCAGACATGCTGTTCGCATGGTTGCCGCAGCTTGCTCAGATCCGCCCCGCGATCGACGCCGAGTTCGAGCGCTACGTCGCGCGGCGCAAGGCGGAGGCGCCGAACGAAACCATCGGCGTCGGTGAAGGTTTTGATGTTCAACTGTTCGATCGCGCCAATCTCGATTCCCGTGATGCGCGCTTCGTGCTGGCGGGCATCGTCAACCGCATGGATCGCGCCTACGTGTCGGAGGCCTCCTGCGGCGAGGTCCGCCTGATCTACCGTCTTGTCCGTTTCGAGACGAACCCGGATGGCGGCAAGACCGCCTCGCGCCTGCCGATGACGTTCAACCTGGTGCTGAAGGCGCGTGACGAGCGGCAGACCGTGCCGAGCGGAAAGCCGGCGACCTGTGCGGAGATCGCGCGCCGCTGGCTCGCCAACGACGATCCGCTCGATCTCGTCAAGCAACTTCCGTTTCCCTACGATGCGATGCTCGACCGCATCGAGACCAACATCCAGATCGCGGTCATGCCGAAATCGGCGAGCCACGATTTCCGCACCGACTATCTTCTGAAGGTGTTCAAATACAATCCCGACACCAAGCTGTTCGAGGAGTCGACGCTGGAGAACCAGATCGATCGCGATCGCATCCTCAGCGACGATACGCTCAAGCGCGACTTCAGGGACTGGCTGCTCGCGCCCGAGCATTTTGGCGAGTTCGATCGCGGTACGGTGCTGATCCCGGAAAAATTCCTCGCGAAAGCTGCGATCGCGCCGACGCCGGCGGGGCTCGATGCATCACAGCTCCAGCCTGAATTCGGCCTGATGCAAGGCGAGGGCAAAGGCGATGGCGTTTTCACCGACGGCGATGTGGTCGGCGCGCTGAAGGCTGTCGCCGAGCGCGGCATCAGCTTGCAGAACATCCGTTCGGTGGCGGGCTTCCAGCGCCGGCTGAACGACATCACCTGCGCCGGCTGCCACCAGACCCGCGGCATCGGCGGCTTCCATTTCCCGGGCGTCGACTGGCTCGCTGACAAGCCCTCCACCATCGTGCCGGCCTCGCCGCATTTCTTCGGCGACCAGGTCCGCCGCCGCGACATCCTGACCGCATTTGCGGAAGGCAGGCGTCCCGACTTCTCGCGCGGCTTCGCCAGCCGGCCGCAGCTTCGCGGCAGCACCGAGCTTGCGGGAACCGAGTATCAGGACGGCTGGGGCGCCCATTGTTATTTGCAACCGTCGGGATCGGCCGGCACCGACAAGAGTTTTACGTCATGGACCTGCGCCAAGGGTCTCGCCTGCCAGGCGGCAGGCGCCTCACGTCACATAGGCATGTGCTTTGTGAAGACGCGTTAGCCAAAGCGACATTTGGATGACCGATGACGGACAGCAGCGAAGCCAACAAGGAGCGCAATCGCCAGATTGCGCGTAACGAGGAAGCCAAGCAGATCATGGGCAGCATCCGGGTCAGCACCTGGGCTGTTGCGGTGGCGGTCGTCATCGGTGCCATCGTGTTCGCGCTGATCTGGATCGCAGCGCGGTCATAGTTTCTCCCAGTTAAGACGCGTAATGCGCCAGCCGTTTACCCGGCAGCAGATCATACGCCGACCGCCAGCCGGGCAGTGCCGCCATGCGGCCGAGCCAGGCGTGGATGGCGGGATGGCTCTCTCCGAAATCGTAGCCGTGCTCGTCGCTCGGATAATGCAGATAGGCCATCATTGAAATATCGGCGACCGTCGGCTCCTCGCCAATCGCAAATACGTTCCCCGCGAGATGCTGATCGAGAATGCCGAGGAAGTCGTCGAGCCGCCTGCGGAAATGCTTTAGCACCTGCGGGTCGCCATTCGGCGTGAACGTCCGCATGAAGCGATAGGTCGCCATGTAGCCGGTGAGCTTGTGGTTGTCCCAGAACAGCCAGCGCAGCAACTCGAACTTCTCCTCTGCCGTCCCGCCGCCGAAGCGGCCATATTGCTCGGATAGTTTCAGCAGGATCGGTGCGGTCTGCGTCATCTTCACGCCGTCGATCTCGAGCACGGGGATCTCGCCCATTTCGTTGACCGTCTGCCGCCACTCCTGAGTGCGCGTGATGCCGCCGGCAAAGTCGGTCCACACCGGCTCGAAGGTCTCACCGCACAGCGTGAGCATCAGCGCCAGCTTGTAGCTGTTGCCGGATTCGGGGAAGTAGTGCAGGCGGTAGCTGGGCATGGGGGCCTCACAGGACGATGGCGGTGAATGCAGCGTTGGCGTAGCGCCCCTTACGCCACCGCCCCCGATGCGCGCAGCGTCTTGATCATGGCCTCGTCGTATCCCGCCTCGCGCAAGATATCGTCGCTGTGCTCGCCGACCGCCGGCGGCTTGCGCGGCTGGACCTTCCTCGTGCCGTCGATCCAGATCGGGCTATTGATGGTCAGCATGGTGTCGTTCTCGAACGGCACCAGCACCTCGTTGTCGAGCATCTGCTGGTCGTTCGGGATGTCGTCGAGAATCCCGACCACGCCGAACACCAGCCCGTTGCCGTCGAGGATCTTGCGCCATTCGGCGAGGTCCTTGGTGGCGAACACCTCGTCGAAAATCTTGATCAGTTCGACCGAGCGCGCATGACGGTCCGGCTTGGTGGCAAAGCGCGGGTCGGTGATCAGATCCTCCCGCTCCATGCAGCGCGCGAGCGTCGGCCATTGCCGGTCTTCGTTCAGCAGCGAGAGGATGATCCAGCGGCCGTCCTTGCACTGGTAGTGGTTGGTCACCGCGTTCAGCGCGCGCTCGCGCGGGCGCCGCTCGCCGAACTTGGCGCCGCAGAGTTTTGCCTGCGCCAGCACGCTGGCCGCCCACACGCCGTTCGCCATCAGGTTGGAGGCGACATGCGCGCCCTTGCCGGTCTTCTCGCGCTGATAGAGCGCGGTGACGATCGCGCTGTAGAGCGCCATGGCGCAGGGATGATCGCCCATGCCGGCGACCGAGCGAGCCGGCGTCGTGTTGGTGTCGGCGCGCACGAGGTCCATCAGGCCGGAGCGCGCCCAATAGGCGTTGCTGTCGAAGCCGGGCTTGTTGGCCTCCTCGCCCTTTTCGCCGTAACCGGTGAAGGAGGCGTAGATCAGCCGCTCGTTCAGGTGCGCGAGATGGTCATAGGTGATGCCGAGTTTCAAGCGCACCTGCGGTGGCATGTTGGTGATGAAGACGTCACTCTCGGCGACCAGCCTGTAGAGCACGGCCTGCGCGTTCGGCTTGGTGAGGTCGAGCGCGAGGCTCTTCTTGTTGCGCGCTTCCAAGAGCCAGGCGAAATTGTGCTCGCTGGCGGGATAGCCCGGCAGATTCGGCAGATTACGGTAAGGATCGCCCATGCCGGGCGGCTCGATCTTGACCACATCGGCGCCGAAATCCGACAGCACGGTCGCGGCAGCGGGCGCCGCGATGAAGCTTGCGCAATCCAAAACCTTCAGGCCGTCGAAAATGCCCTTCTGCATCGTGCCGCCGCTCCCGCTCTTGTTGTTTCCCGCACGCTGGAATTAGCGCGTGCTGATCTGTCGGTCATTTGACTGATGTTTTGGCGGGATGCAACGGCGCAGGCAGTGGCTACTCCTCCCCCGCGAGCAGGGCAGCGTTGCCGCCGGCTGCGGCGGTGTTGATGGTGACAGTCTGCTCGGTGGTGAAGCGCGTGAGATAATGCGGGCCGCCGGCCTTGGGGCCGGTTCCGGACAGACCGTTGCCGCCGAACGGCTGCACGCCGACCACGGCGCCGATCATGTTGCGGTTGACGTAGACATTGCCGACCGACAGCCGTTCGACGATGGCATCGACCGTGTCGTCGATGCGCGAGTGAACGCCGAGCGTGAGCCCATAGCCGGTACGATCGATTGCACCCAGCACTCGCTCGAGATTTTCGGCGCGGTAGCGTACGACATGCAGGACGGGACCGAACACCTCCTCGGTGAGCTGCCCGCTATCGGCGAGCTCGAAGATGTGCGGCGCCACGAAGCAGCCCTCGGGCGCACTGCCAGCAAAATGCAGTCGCGCCTCCGTCTTCATTCGGGCAATGTGCGCGTCGAGCCGCTGCTTGGTTTCGCGGTCGATCACCGGTCCGATATGGGTCGCAACGTCGCTGGGGTTACCGATCTTCAACTCGCGTGCGGCGCCAGCGATCATCTCGATCATGCGGTCGGCGACGTCCTCCTGCACGAACAGAAGCCGCAGTGCCGAGCAGCGCTGGCCGGCGGAGCGGAAGGCGGAGGTGACGACGTCGTCGGCGACCTGTTCGGGCAGCGCGGTGGCGTCGGCGATCATGGCATTGATGCCGCCGGTCTCCGCGATCAGCGGCACGATGGGGCCGTCCTTGGCGGCGAGCGTGCGATTGATCGATCGGGCGACCTCGGTCGAACCGGTGAACACGACGCCAGCGATATCGGGATGCGCGGTCAGCGCGGCACCGATCCGGCCGTCGCCGGTGACGAGCTGCAGCGCGTTTGCGGGAACGCCGGCCTCGTGCAGCAGGGCTACGGCCTCGCGCGCGATCCGTGGGGTCTGCTCGGCGGGTTTTGCCACCACGCCGTTGCCGGCCATCAGCGCCGCCGTCACCTGTCCGAGAAAGATCGCGAGTGGAAAATTCCACGGCGAGATCGCGACAAACACGCCGCGACCGCGCAACGCCAGCACATTACTCTCGCCGGTCGGACCCGGCATCGCCTCGCCACTGCCGAACAGCTTTCGGCCCTGAGCGGCGTAGTAGCGGCAGAAATCGGCGGCTTCGCGCAGCTCGGAGAGTGCGTCGTCGAGCGTCTTGCCGCCCTCGCGCTGGAGCAGGGTGATGAAATAGGGAGCCCGCTGCTCCAGGAGGTGCGCGGCCTGCTCCAGCGCCGCCGCGCGGGTGCCCGCAGACGTCCGGCTCCAGGCCGCAAAGCCCGCGCGCACCCCTGAGACCGCCGCGTTCGCCTGCTCGGGCGTGGCGTCGGCAACGGGCTTGAGATCGGTTGGCTCGGCCGCGGTGTCGGCCAGCAGGCGATCAAGCGCCGCCCGCTCGCCGAACTCGACGCCGCGTGAATTGCGCCGCTCCGGCGCGAACAGCTCGCGCGGCAGCGGGATCTTCGGGTGATGCGCAGCTTGCGGCTTGCCAATGATGTCAGCGGGGCGTTGCAGCAGGGCGGTCATCGCCACGCGATAGTCGGCGGCCAGCGCCACGAAGGACGAGTTGGCGCCGTTCTCCAGCAACCGGCGCACGAGATAAGCGAGCAGGTCGCGATGGCTGCCGACCGGCGCATAGGTGCGGCAGGCGAGCTTTGGCTGATCCTGCGTGAGCTGCTCGTAGAGCGCCTCGCCCATCCCGTGCAGGCGCTGGAACTCGAAGCTGCCGCTATCGCCGGCAAGCTCCAGCACGGTCGCAACGGTCAGCGCGTTGTGGGTCGCAAATTGCGGGAAGATACGCGGCCGCAACGCCAGCAGCCTCGAGGCGCAGGCGACGTAGTTGAGGTCCGTCATCGCCTTGCGGGTGAAGACCGGATAGCCGTCGAGCCCGCGCTCCTGCGCGCGCTTGATCTCGGTGTCCCAATAGGCGCCCTTGACCAGCCGCACCATCAGTTTGCGGTCGTGCGCGCGGGCAAGGTCGTCGACATAGTCGATCACGGCGACCGCGCGCTTCTGATAGGCCTGGATGGCGAGGCCAAAGCCGTCCCAGCCGGCGAGCGAGGGATCGGCGAGCGTCGCGGCGATCACGTCGAGCGACAGCTCCAGCCGGTCGGCTTCCTCGGCGTCGACGGTGAAGTTGAGGTCATAGGCCTTGGCGCGCCGGGCGAGCTCCAGGAGCTGCGGCACCAGCTCCTTCATCACGCGACCCCGGCTGATTGCCTCGTAGCGCGGATGCAGGGCCGAGAGTTTGACGGAAATGCCGGGACGGTCGGGCAGGGGACGTTCGCCCGCCGCCTTACCGATGGTTGCAATCGCACTGGCATAGGCATCGAAATAGCGCTTGGCGTCGGAGGCTGTGCGCGCGCCTTCCCCGAGCATGTCGAAGGAGTAGCGCGGCTGCTCGCCGGAGCGGGGCCGGGCACGCTCCAGCGCCTGCTCGATGGTCTCGCCGAGCACGAAGTGGTTGCCCATCAGCCGCATCGCCTGCCGCGTCGCGGCGCGCACCGCGGGCGCGCCCAGCCGCTTTACCAGCCGGCCGATGGTGCCGTCCGGCATCTCGCCGGGCTGGATCACCCGCGCCGAGAGGCCGAGCGCCCACGCCGAGGCGTTGACCAGGAATGCGGTGGATTTGGTCTCGTGGTGGACGAAATCGCCCTCGCCGAGCTTGTCCTCTATGAACTGATCGGCGGTGCGGGCGTCGGGCACGCGGAGCAGGGCTTCGGCCAGGACCATCAACGCGAGGCCCTCCTTGGTCGAGAGTGCGAACTCGCGCAGCATGTCCTCGACCCCGCCGAGCCGGTCATCACGCTTGCGGACCGCCTCGATCAGCCGCGTGGCGGTGCGGTCGATCCGCGCCTCCTGGGGCGGGGTGAGGTGCGCGGTCCGCAACAGCGGGGCGGCGATCTCGGCGTCATCGGGCGCGAAGGGCGCACTGAAGGGGAAGGAAGTGTTCGGCATGGCGTGTCCTGTGTCGGCTCAAACCTAATCCGCACATCGCCGTAGTTCGATAGACAAGATAGCGATTTTGCCTTAGAAAATAAAGGAAGTAGGCCAATTTTCAGCGGATACTATGGATCTTGATAAAATCGACCGGAGAATCCTTGGGATCCTCCAGGAGGATGGGCGAATCGCCAATGTCGAGCTCGCCGAGCGCATCGGCCTGTCGCCGACCTCGATCGGCGAGCGGCTGAAGCGGCTCCAGCGCGAGGGTTTTGTCGAAGGCTATGGCGCGCGGCTCAATCCGCACCGCCTGGGGCTCGGCCTACTGGTGTTCGTCGAGGTGCTGCTCGACAAAACCACGCCGGACAATTTCGAGCGGTTCGCGCGCGCAGTGAAGCTCGCGCCCGAAGTGCTCGAGTGTCACATGGTTGCCGGCGGCTTCGACTATCTCGTGAAGGCGCGCCTTCCCGACATGGCCGCGTACCGGCGCTTTCTCGGCGAAACCTTGCTGTCGATGCCGGGCGTGCGCGAAACGCGCACCTATGCGGTGATGGAGGAGATCAAGCGCGACGCACCTTTGCCGGTCGGCTGAAACGTGCCGTCGCGATTGTCGGGGAGGTCGTGTCGATCAGGGGTCTTTACGCGCAAAAAAGCCCACCCCTCGCGCAATCGCAACGCTTGTCGTCGAATGCACTTGATCGTCTTCTAAATTTTTTTTGGCCCGTGCTCCCGGATCCGATCCGGGAGGCGGTGAAATGCCGGAGGGCTTATACCTTGAGGTTTTCTGCCGACGTCTTGCCCCGGTTTGCGATCTCTTCATATTCCACCGTCTGACCTTCGTTCAGGGTGGACAGACCGGCTTTCTGGACTGCCGAGATATGCACGAACACATCCTTGCCTCCCGACGCAGGCTGGATGAACCCATAACCCTTCGTCGGGTTAAACCACTTGACCGTACCTTTGGGCATCACGTCTTCTCCGCGGGACTTTCCTCCACAAGCACGAGCCGCCAGTCCCCGCAAACCGGCCGGCTCGGTCGAAGCAGGATACACCGGAATGTTACGGGCTTGGTAGCTCAAACCATGCCGGTTTCTTGCGGAAATTCGCTCAACTTCGCGGCGGTTTTGCCGGTTTTGCCCGTTTCGCGGTCATTTGACCGGCCGGCGGCGGGCAGCCTGTCAATAGGTCGCGGCGAGATAGTCGACGATTTTGCCGACGTCGGCATCGTCGATCGGCGCGCCATAGACCTTGATCATCTTGGTCACCTCGGCCTGCCAGAAGGCTTTTCTGTCCTTCATCGGTGGCTGGGTGCTGACGTAGTCGGCCGAGTGGCAGGCCGTGCAGTTGTTCTTGACCACGTCGAGATTGGGCCCGGGCTTGAAGGCGGCGACCTCGTCCGGATTCTGGTAGCCGATGGGGGCGGCGGTGGCGGAGCCGTGTAGGCCTGCCGCGAGAGCGAGCGTGAGGAGAGCGGTGCGCTTCATCGTCATTCTCCTTCAGGCGACCGTGACACGGACGGTTTCGACGACGTTGCGCAAATAGCCGGCCGGGTTCCAGCGCGGCGTGTCCGGCTGGGTTTCGCCGCCATTGCTGGTCGCACGCACCTTCAGCTCGACCGGGCCGGCCGCGAGCTTCACCGGCAGCTTCCATTCGCGGAAGGAGTATCTGCCGAGATCCTTGCCGAGCTTGGCCTGCGTCCAGTTCTTCCCGCCGTCGGTCGAGACCGAGACCTCCTTGATGCCCGTGCCGCCGTCGAAGGCGATGCCGCGCAGCGTCGTGCGGCCGGCCTTCAGCCTGGCGCCGTCGGCAACGCTGGTGATGAAGGAGCGGATGGTGAAGCGGTTGATCGGGATCGTCGCCTTCGGCGCAGTTCCCGGCTCGACGCAATTGCAGGGCGTGTCGGGGATGCGATAGGCCGACTTCATCCAGAAGCCGTCGTAGACATTGTCGATGACGGTGATCTCGTTGAGGTGCTTGACCCAGTAGGTGCCGTAATAGCCGGGCACGATGAGGCGCAGCGGGAAGCCGTTGAGGAACGGCAGGTCCTCGCCGTTCATGCCATAGGCCAGCATCACCTCGCCGTCGGTCGCATGATCGATGTCGAGCGCCTTGACGAAATCAGGCGTCTCGTCGCTGACCGGGCCGTCCATGCCGTTGAAGGTGACCTGCTTGGCGCCGGCCTGCACGCCGGCCATCTCGAGCACGGCCTTCAGCGGCACGCCGCGCCAGCGCGCATTGCCCATCGCGCCGTTGCCGAGCTGACCGCCGGCGACGCGCGGATCGGAGAAGCCGCGGCTGTTGCCCGAGCACTGATTGACGGCGACGATCTCAGCCGCCTTCATCTTGCGGATGTCCTTCAGTGACAGCTTGAGCGGCTTGTCGACCTTGCCCTTGACCTCGAGCGTGAACTTGTCGGGATCGAGATTGTAGGGCAGGTCGGAGAGATGATAGCGGACGAAGAACGCGTTGTTCGGCGTGAGCGGGCCGTCGTTGAAGATCGCGAATGGCGTCTCGAGCTGCGGAGGCCGGCTGGTCAGGCCGATCATCGGCCGCTTCTGCGGATATTTCACCAGCGGCCGCTCGCCATTGGCGAAGGGCAGCGTGACGGTGTCCAGCGCCAGCGCCTTGGTCGAGCTCAGTGTGGCCGCCACTGCGGCAAGTCCCGCTCCCTTGAGCAGGTCGCGTCTGTCGATCATCGTCTCCCTCCGGAGCATTTCGGTCGAGTCGCGGTCATCACCGCTGGCCTCGCGATCATCTGTCGCATCGGCGGGTGCGAAGTCAATTCGTGCTTTCGCAGCGTGACCACGACGCTGCATCGCAGCATGAATGCGCGGCGTCAGGCCGCCGCGCGCTCGTCGCGGTCGACTAGGCCGCCGAGCTGCCTGGCATCGGCGATAACGCGCACGGTCATCGGCTCGTCGCGGCCGCGGATCGCGACCTCCTGCTGCGGCAGCGCGTCCTCTGCAAGACCGGCGGTGCGGCGAACTTCGTCGGAGGCGATGGCTTCGCAAGCGAGCGCCTTGGTCATGTCCTGCAAACGCGCCGCGACGTTGACGGCGTCGCCGAGCGCGGTGAACACGATGTGATCGCGATAGCCGATGTCGCCGATGATCACTTCGCCGCCGTGAATGCCGATGCCGAAGCGGATCGGATCGCGCAGGTCATGGCTCAAGAGCTCATTGAGCTCGTCGACATGCTTGGCAATGCTGCCTGCCGCGCGCAGTGCCTGGCGGCAGGCGGTTTGCGGATTGGCCGCGAGGCCAAACAGCGCCAGCATGCCGTCGCCGACGAACTGGTTCGGCTGGCCGCCATTCTCGATTACCGCCTGCGAGACCGCTCCTAAGAAACGGTTGACGATGAAGACGGTATCGAAGGGCAGACGCTTCTCGGCGAGCTGGGTCGAGCCGCGCATGTCCACGAACAGGCTGACGAGATAGCGCTCCTGGCCAATCCGCGCCGGCCCTGAACCTTCCATGCTCGCCGCGGTGTGCGGCGTGAACAATTGGAAGAAGGAGAGATCGCAGGTCGGCCGCAGCTGGCAGGCGAGGCGAATCGAGGGATCGGTGGTGCCGACGCGCGCAAGCACGAAGGCTTCGCGCTGCGACGGCTCGGGGAGGATGCCGTGATCGCCGATCACGCGGATGCGGCAGGTCGAGCAGCGCGCGCGGCCGCCGCAGACGCTGGCATGCGGCACGTTGTGGCGCAGGCTTGCCTCGAGCACGGACAGGCCCTTCGGCACGCGCACCGTCTTGCCGTTGCCGTAGGACAGCGCGATCATGCCGCCGCGCCGCTCGCGCAAGCCCCGCACGCCGCGCGCGAGCAGCACGATGCCGAGCAGGCCGAGATAGCCGAACGTCAGCCCGCCGGTGATGCGGTTGAGCGTGCGGTCTTGCGCGACGGTGCCGACCTGGCGCTGGGTGAGATTGGCCGCGCGCCAGTCCGCATCGTCGCTGTCGGCGGCGGCGCTGCGTCCGCCCTGATAGATGCCGAGCATCGCCAGCGTCGGGATCAGCACGGCCGCGGAGAGCAGCCAGGGCGCGGCGCGCTGGAAGAACGGCTTCATACGCAGCCAGAAATAGAGCCCGATGCAGCCATGGACCCAGGCGACGATGAGCAGGATCGTCATCTGCCACAGCCGGGTGGAGGACGCGACGAAGAACAGGTAGAGCTCCTGCGGATAGAGCTTTTCATGTCCATACAGCGTGTGGGCGAGCCGCACGCCGATCAGATGCGCCATCACCAGCGCTGGGATGCTGAGGCCCAGCACGAGCTGGAGCGGCTCGACCGTCTTCCAGCGGAACTGGCGGCGCTGATAGAGCGCGAAGACGCCGAGCCCGGCATGCACCAGTGCCGCGGTGTAGAACAGGATCGCGACCGGCAGGAACTGCCAGAACAGGACATGGTAGTAGACGCCGGCCTGCATCGCCTCGACGGAGATATTGCCGAGCGCATGGTTGAGGAAATGGCTGACCACATAGCTAAACAGGATGACGCCGCAGACCAGTCGCACCTGGCGAACGCCGGTGCCGCGGAACAGTTCGGAAAATCGTGCAAGAACGGTCGCCATGATTCGGTTTGTATCAGCTCGTCATGTAGATCAGCCATCGTAGAGTTTAATTCCAGCCGAGAACAGCTCGCCCGATCACTTGCGCGGCATGGGGCTGCATTGTCTCGGTCGTCGTCCCGGATCTGCGCTTCGCGAGCCCCGGGACGACAGGGGAGAATGAGGCGCCGTGTCCCCCGCATTGACTCCCCCTCCCAAGTCGGGGAAAAGCGCGCCCGTGACGACAGCCCCCGACATGACAGCAAAGCCCGACGGCGCCGCGCGCCGGCACCTCATCATCGCCGCGCTGGTGATCGCGGCAATGACGGCTTTGCGCATCGTCTATGCCTCGATGCTCGAGCTGCGCACCGACGAGGCCTATTACTGGACCTGGTCGAGGGAAGCTGCGCTCAGCTTCCTCGACCATCCCCCCGGCATCGCCTGGCTGATCCGCTTCGGCACCGCGATCTTCGGCGACACCCAGCTCGGCGTCCGCTTCGGCGGCATCGTGGCGATGTTCGTCACGCAGTGCCTGCTCGCCGACATCGTGCGACGCATGACGCATGACGTTCGCGCGATCGTGTTCGCGCTCTTGATGCCGGAGGCGGCGCTCTATTACGGGCTGCTGATGTCCAAGGTCGCACCTGACGTCGCGATGATCCCCGTCGCGGTCGCGATGTTCTGGTCGCTGGTGCGGCTGACAGAGAGCGGCGACGGCCGCTGGTGGCTCGCGGCCGGATTGTTCGCGGGGCTCTCGCTGCTGTCCAAGTTCACCGCCATCATGTTCCTGCCCGCCGTGATCGCGTTCGTGCTGGTGCCGGATTGGCGCTGGCGCTGGCTGCGCAGCCCCTATCCCTATCTCGCCATGCTGGTTGCGATTGGCGTGTTCTCGCCGGTCCTGATCTGGAACGCGCAGCACGACTGGGCCTCGTTCCGCTTCCAGGGCGTGCGCGCGACCGCCAATTACGGCGTCTCCTTGCGCACCATCGGCGATTATATCGGCCTGCAATTCGGCCTCGTCGGCTTCGTCATGCTGCCGGTGGTGCTATCCGGCCTGACGCTGACGGCGTGGCGCGGCTACCGCACGCGCGAGCCGGTCGCTATCCTGCTTTCGACCGCGGTGCTGGTGCCGTTCCTCTACTTCCTCTGGAAATCGCTCACCTTGCGGGTCGGTGACACCTGGCCGATGTTCATGTGGCCGGTCGGGTTCGCCGCTGCGGCCATCAATCTCGCGAGCTTGCAGCGCGAGGGCTGGTCCGAGCGGATGATCCGATCGGCAAACTTCTGGGCCGATACGGCCGTCACGACCGGCATCGCCTTCGTCGTCGTGGTGTTTCTCTACTACGTCGTGGCGCCCTGGAATCTCCTCGGCAGGATTGATCCGATCGGCGCCGAGGCCGGCTATGAGCAGGTCGCTGCGCGCGCGCAAGCGCAACTCGACAAGACCGGGGCGACCTGGATCGCGACGACCGACTATCGCACCTACGCCATGCTGCGCTGGCTGTTCCGTGGCCGCGTGCCGGTCATCGAGATCAACGAACGCGGCCGCTTCCAGGATTTTCGTGATCCCGGCATGGACCGCATCAGTGGGCATGCCGGCCTCTATGTCGGACGCGAGCCCGACAATCATCTGCCGCTGTGGAATGCATTGCCGGTCACTCGCGAGCCGCTCGAACAGGTCGACCGCCGCTGGCGCGGCCTCGTCATGGACACCTACGCGCTGGAGAAGCTCACCGGCTGGACGCCTGAGCTCTCTCCGCCAAAGGACTCGCCGCTGTTCCAGTGGCGTGTGCTGGCGGGCGAAATGCGAAAGACGCGCACTCGCATAGTTAGGGACGCGACGGCCTCTTCCCTTCTCCCCTTGCGGGAGAAGGTGGCGCGAAGCGCCGGATGAGGGGTCTCTTTCCGCGAATTCAAGTCGTGAGAGATGCACTCGCGGAGAAAGACCCCTCACCCGTCTCGCCGCTGCGCGGCGAGCCACCCTCTCCCACAAGGGGAGAGGGTGCAGCGTGCGCGTGGCGCGAAGCGCTACTCCTCGTCTTCCTTTTTCCGCAGCAGATCCGTCGCAAGATCCGACAGCTTCGGCTGCGGCAGTGCTGCGAACGGCAACGGGCGCGTGACGTCGATGGCGGCGAGGCCAAGCCGCGCCGTCAATAGTCCGTTGAGCACGCCTTCGCCGAGGCGTTGCGACAGTTTTGCTGCTATCCCGTGGCCGAGCATCTGCTGCACCAGGCTGTCGCTCGCGGCCATGCCGCCGGTGATGGCGAGGTGGGCGATGACGTGGCGCAAGAGCCGGATCATGCCAAGCGCACCGGGGCGGCCGCCATAGAGCCGCGCGAGCTGGCGGATCAGGCGCAGCGAGGCCACGAACACGAACAGCACATCGATCAGCGCGCGAGGGCTCACCGCGGTGACGATCGAAACCCGCTGCGCGGCCGATGACACCAGCCGCCGCGCTTCCGCATCCAGCGGCGTCATCAGCTCGCGCTCGGCGAGGCGGATCATGTCGGCGCCGTCGATGATCTCACCGGCGTGGTTTTGCAGCGTCGCGCGGGCGCGTGCGAGCTGTGGGTTTTGATGCGCGATGCGCAGCAGATCCTGCACGATGACGCGGCTCTCGGCGCGGTTGTCGCTGGCGAGCACGCTTGTCGCGCGCTGGTGCAGCTTCTCGATGGTCGCGAGCCGGGCAAGACCGAACGCCTCGCGTCCGACCACGACAGCGAGTGCGAGCGTGGTGACGAAGGCGAGAGCGAGACCGACGATGCCGAGGCTCTCGCTCCGCGCAAAGAGATCCTCGATCAGATGGACGACGCCAAGCCCGACCCCGAGCAGCGTCAGCCCGGCAAGGCCCGACCAGAACAGCGTGCCCCAGGGGAAGCCGCGCCGCACCACGACCGGCGTCTCGACCGGCACGGGCAGCGCCAAGGGATCGGGCTCCGGCGTGATCTGGATCGCGGCGCGGCTGAGTCGTCCGGGCTCATCGGCTTCGGTCACGACGACGCCCGGGTCATCCAGGCGGAACGTCGCGGGCCGCCGCTGCTCGTGTCGCTCGTTCATTCCAACCTGTCTCCGATCAGGAACTGCAAGGCACGGTCAAGGCGGATGTGAGGCAGCGTCGGCTCCTCAGCCCCCTCGCGCTCGAGCTTTGGCGGGCGGAAGCGCAGGAAACGGAAGTCGCTCGTCTCAGCAGCGGCAGTCGAAAGCCCGCGGAATGATTCGGCGCCGTTGAACAGCGCTTCCGGGTCGGCAGGCAGATCGCCAGGGAAAGTCGCCACTTCAGTACTGCCGTCGAAAAGTTCGCCATTGGCGCTTTCGCCCGCGGTGGGCGTGCCGAGAATGGATGGCAGTCTGTCGCGTCCGCGCGCAACCTGCGCCTCGCGCGTCGCGCGGACGGCGGCGAGCGCCACCACATCGATCTCTGCGCCGGTGCTTTCAGCACGCGCGACAGCCCGCGACACCGCGCGCCGCAACACGGCCTCGAGGCGGTCGTGACTGGAGTGATGCAAATGATCGGCCTTGGTCGCCGCGAACAGGATGCGATCTATGCGCGGGCGGAACAGGCTGGAGATGAAGGTGCTGCGTCCGATCCGGAAGCAATCCAGAATGCCGGCGAGCGCGGCTTCGAGGTCATGCAGCGCTTCGGGGCCGGAGTTGAACGCGGCGAGCGCATCGGCCAGCACGATCTGGCGGTCGAGCCGGGCAAAGTGGTCGCGAAAGAAGGGGCGCACCACGACGTCCTTGTAGGCCTCGTAGCGGCGTACCATCATCGCCCACAGCGATCCCTCCGGCGCCTGTCCGCCCGTGGGCACATCAAGCGGTGCAAAGGTCAGCGCCGGCGAGCCGGCGAGACTGCCGGGCATCAGGAAGCGGCCGGGCGGCAACAGGCTCATGGCAAAGCGCTCGTCGCGGCAGGCGCGCAAATATTCGGTGAACAGCCTTGCGGAGGTCAGCGTTGCCTGCTCGTCCTCGGCTGCCTCGGGCTCGAGCGTTGCCAGATGCGCGTGCCAGTCGGCCGCCGGATGCGCCCGCGGCGCCGCGCGCGACAGCGCCAGACTCTCCGCCGACCATTGCTCGTAGCTCTTTTGCAGCAGCGGCAGATCGAGCAGCCACTCGCCGGGATAGTCGACGATATCAAGCGTCAGGTTACGGTCCGCGCCGTTCTGGCGCTGGTAGTCGATGACGAGGCGGAGCTCGCTGATGTCGACGGTGGAGTTCGGCCAGTGCCGGTCCTCGGTCAGCGCGCGCAGATGGTTTTCGTAGTCGAAGCGCGGCACGGCATCGTCTGGCTGCGGCGCGAGTTTTGCACGTGCGATGCGGCCGGAGGCAAAGGCCTCGAACACCGGAAACCGGCCGCCGCGCGTCAGCGCATGGATCAGCGCGGTGATGAACACGGTTTTACCGGCCCGCGACAGGCCGGTGACGCCGAGCCGGACAGTCGGATTGAAGAAGTGCTCGCCATAATCGAGCAGCGCCCGGGCCGACAGGCGCGCCTCTTCGACCATATCCTGGAAGCTGAATGCCATGGGGGAGGCGAGGGATCTCGTGCCGGCGGAATAGGCAGATTGGACTAGTCACAAAAGTGGCAACTGCTTGAGGAAAATCAAGCTTCATACTTCCACCGCGTTTTCGGGTGAACCAGCCTTTGAACGCCTCGCCGACCACGAAAGACCCACATAAGAGTGCCACAGCGTCGCCTTCGGACTGCCATGACCGTTTTTAGACTGAAAGAACTCGCGTCGACCTCCGTCCATGCCGCAGCCGACGTCATCGGCTGGGACTATGACCGTGCCGAGCTGATCGCCGACGGCGTCATCCATGCCATCGGCGTGCTGACGGGCATCGTCGCGGCGTCCGTTCTGGTGGTGCTGGCAGCGGTCAATGCCAGCGCGGTCGACATCGTCGGCGTCTCGATCTACGTCGCCGGCCTGCTCTCGATGCTGGTGCTGTCGGCGACCTATAATCTGTGGCCGGTGTCGCCGGCCAAATGGATATTGCGGCGTTTCGACCACTCGGCGATCTATCTCCTCATCGCTGCGACCTACACCCCGTTCATCCTGGAACTAAAGGACAGCACCTTCGCGCTGGCGCTGCTCGTCGGTGTCTGGTGCGTGGCGATCCTCGGCATCGTGCTCAAGCTCGGCTGGCCCGGCCGGTTCGACCGCGTCGCCGTCGGTATTTACCTCGCCATGGGCTGGAGCGGCCTGATGCTCTACGACGCCGTGGTCAAGGCGCTGCCGACCATGGCGCTGTGGTTCGTGGTCGCGGGCGGCGCGCTCTATTCCCTCGGGGTGATCTTCCACGCCTGGCGGCGCCTGCGTTTCCAGAACGCGATCTGGCACGGCTTTGTCTTGGCCGGCGCGGCGTGCCATTATACCGCGGTGCTCGATCTCGTCCTGAGCTGAGCGCGAACAGAAGCGGTATAAGCGGCATAAGAGGAGACGTCGGATGCAGGTGACCGGCAAAGTCGTGGTCGTCACCGGCGGCGCCAATGGCATCGGCAAGGCGCTGTGCGAGGTGTTTCATCAGGCAGGCGCGGCCAAGGTCGTGGTCGCGGATATGGAGGCCGCCGGCGCGCGCGCAGTGGCGGCCACCGTGAACGGCGCCGCCTTCAAATGCGACGTCGCCCAGGAAAAGGACATCGCCCATGTCATCGACGAAACGGAGCGGCAGTTCGGCCCGATCGAGCTGTTCTGCTCCAACGCCGGCATCGGCGGCGGCTTCGATCCCTTATCAGTAAACGCCGGCGGCTCGTCGGATGAGCCCTGGCAGCGGAGCTGGGCGATCCACGTCATGGCCCACGTGTACGCGGCGCGGCACCTCGTCCCGCGCATGAAAGCCCGCGGCGGCGGCTATTTCCTCAACACGATCTCGGCCGCGGGCCTGCTCTCGCAGGTCGGCAGCCCCGCTTATTCGACGACGAAGCATGCAGCGGTGGGCTTTGCCGAAAACCTCGCGATCTCGCACAAGGCGCACAACATTCGCGTCTCGATCCTCTGCCCGCAGGGCGTCGATACCAACATGCTGCGCGCGATCCCGAAGGGGCCGCAAAGTGGCGACGGCGACCTCTCGCCCGAGCAGGTCGCGAAAGACGCGCTCGCCGGCATTGCGCAGGAGACGTTCCTGATTCTGCCGCACGCGCAGGTGCTCGGCTACATGCGCAAGAAGACCGAGGACTACGACCGCTGGATCGGCGGCATGGCCAAGATCCAGGCCAAGATGCGGGAGGAATTCGGGAAGTAGGGGGATGCGCAGCCGCAACTGACGCCGTCATGCCCCGCGAAAGCGGGGCATCCAGTACGCCGCGGCTTTTCCGTATTCGTCACGGCCTCTGGAATACTGGATCGCCCGCTCCAGTGCGCAATTGCGCACAAGGCGGGCGATGACACCGAGAATCTGGCGAGCCGTTTCAACAATCTCGTCATTGCGAGCGCAGCGAAGCAATCCAGACTGCTTCCGCGGTGGCACTCTGGATTGCTTCGTCGCTTCGCTCCTCGCAATGATGATGGGTTAAAGCGCAGCCTAATTCTTCGCGTACAGCAGCGGCACCGCCGAGTCCACGACGACCTCGACGAGGCTCGTGCCGTTGGACGTGAGAGCGCGCTTGAGCGCATCCCCAAGCTCCGCCGCCTTCGTCACCCGCATCGCGTCGCAGCCCATGCCTTCGGCGAGCTTGACGAAATCGATGCCGGGCAATTCCAGCCCCGGCACGTTGCGCACCTGCATGACCTGGCTGAACGAGCGCATGGCGCCGTAGCCGGAATTATTGATGACGACGACGGTGAGCGGCAGCTTGCGCTGCGCGGCAGTCCATAGCGCCTGGATCGAATACATCGCCGAGCCGTCACCGATCAGGCACACCGTGCGGCTCGTCGGTTTGCCGAGCGCCATGCCGACGGAGGCGGGCAGTGAGTAGCCGAGCCCGCCGCTCGACATCGTGTAAAAGCTGTCCTGGCCGCGCATCGGCATGAACTTTTGCATCGCGGGCCGGTGCGAGGGTACTTCCTCGACCAACGAGCTGCCCTCCGGCATCGCTTCGGACAGCGAGTGCAGAAGGAACTCGACCGGCAGCGGATCGGCCGCTTTTGGCGCTGGTGGAAGTGTGCGGCCCTTTGGCGTCGCGCGCTTGCTCTCCGGCAGCAGGTCGAGCAGCGCGCTCAGCGCCGGCTTCATGGTCGCGACGATGCTGGCGCCGACCGGCGTCACGGCGGCGGCATCCGGATCGTCGGTGATCTGGAATATCTGCGTGCCCCCGTCGAAGATCGACGCGTGGCCTTCGACATGGAAGGTGAAGACCGGCGCGCCGATCACGACGACGAGATCGTGCGCGCGCAGCGCATCCGAGAGCTGGCCGGGCGAGGCATGCAGAAAGCCCGCAAACTGCGGATGGCGCTCCGGAAACGAGCAGCGCGCCGAGAACGGGCTCACCCAGACGCTCGCCTTCGCCTTCTCCGCGACGCGTACCATCCGATCGACGGCGCCGGCGCGGTCGACGCCGGGGCCGACGACGAGGGCAGGGTGCTTGCTCGAATTGAGCGCGGCGACCAGCGCCCTCATCGCCTCCGGCTCGGGCCCGAGTTCGCGGCTGACCTTGCGCGCTTCGACCGGCGTCGTCGCATGGGTCCAGTCGTCGATCGGGATCGAGACGAAGGTGGGCCCGCAGGGAGGCTGCATCGCGGTGTGATAGGCGCGCGCGATCGCGGCCGGCACGTCTTCCGCGCGCGCCGGCTCGACGCTGTATTTGACGTAGGGCCGCGGGAATTCGGACGCGCGCTCGGCATAGAGGAACGCCTGCAACGGCAGGATCGAGCGCGCCTGCTGGCCCGCGGTGATCACGAGCGGCGTCTGGTTGCGATGCGCGGTGTAGATGTTGCCGAGCGCGTTGCCGACGCCGGCCGCCGAATGCAGATTGACGAAGCCGGCGTTGCGCGTTGCCTGCGCGTAGCCGTCGGCCATGCCGACGGCGGAGGCTTCCTGGAGCGCCAGCACATAGTCGATATCGTCGGGCCAGTCGCTGAGGAACGGCAACTCGGTCGAGCCGGGATTGCCGAACACGCGCCTGATGCCGAAGCCACGCAACAGGTCGAGCGTTGCCTCCTTGACGGAGACGGATTTGCTGCCGGATTTTCCGTTCTTCGCCACTGTTTCCGTCCCTTGTTGTTTATTGAAGCTCCCTGCCCCGCTCGTCATTGCGAGCGAAGCGAAGCAATCCAGACTGCTACCGCTGTGATAGTCTGGATTGCTTCGTCGGTGCGCTCCTCGCAATGACGAGGAGAGTGTATCACCACACCGCCGTTCCCTTCATCGTCGGCTGTCCTTCCGCATTCGCCGTCCACAGCTCGAGGCCGGCGTCGGTGTCATTCGCGTTGACGGAGAACTCCGTCCCCTCGAACAGCGGCTGTACGCCGCGATAGCTGAATTTCTTCGGCGCCTTGCCGCCCCGCATCTTCGCCGCCATCTCGATGATCAGCGCTGCCTGCAATGGCCCATGGAAGATCAGGCCCGGATAGCCCTCGACCTTGGTGACGTAGTCGCGGTCGTAGTGGATGCGGTGGCCGTTGAAGGTCAGTGCGGAGTAGCGGAACAGCAGCACGGGATCGGAGACATGCGTCTCGCGGTGCTGCGCCTTGGGCGGCGGAGGCGGGGCCTTCGCGCCGCCGGGCTGGCTGCTTGTCATCGCGCGATAGACGATGTCCTGCCGCTCGCGGATCGCGACCCCGCGCGGGGAGGTAATGGTGTGCTCGACCGCGACGAAGCACAGCGTGCCGGTCGAGCCGGTCTTCACCGTAACGTCGGCGATGCGCGAGGTCCGGGTCGAGTCATCGCCGACGCGCAATGGCTCGAAAAATTCGATCTCGCCGCCAGCCCACATCCGGCGCGGCAGCGGCACCGGCGGCAGGAAGCCGCCGCGGGTGGGGTGGCCGTCGGGGCCGAGCATCGACATCGGAAACACCGGCTGCGCCAGGCACCAATGCACCGTGAACGGCGCGGCATCGCCGGATCTGGGCTCGCCGACCTCCTGGAACAGCGTTGCGCGCAGGCCCTTGACGAGCTGCGCGGTGACGGTGTCGGTGGCCTCCTGGGTGCGGCCGATCCATTGCCGCAAATGATCGATGTCGAGCTTCTCGGTCATGACGCCTCGCTCTTGTTACTTCTTCTGTCCGGGCCGCTCGCCGATGCCGGGCACAGCGCCGTAGCTGCGCGTCTCGCCGACGATGATCGGCGCCGGTGCGGGATAGCTGACGCGGCCGTTCGGCGTATCGACCTCGATGCGGCGCAGATGCGGATGGGTCGCCAGGTCAGCCATGGTGTTGACCTCGGCGAAAGCGATGTCGGCATCCGACAGCCGCTTCAACTGTCTCTTATACA